>CAYMYT010000007.1:0-13091 GCA_964394755.1 uncultured archaeon | reverse complement strand
GCCTTGAGGATCACGTACAGTTGTTAGTGTTCCACTGCATGTAGGTTGTGGAGGTAAGGGAGGACATGTTGGGATACATTCATAGCCTGTTATGCAGCCTTGGGGATCATAAGTATTTTTTAGTGTGCCACTACATGAAGGTGGTTGAGGTGGTGTAGGGCAAGTGGTTGTTGGTTGGCAGTTGTAGCCTGTTATGCAGCCTTGAGGATCACGTACAGTTGTTAGTGTTCCACTGCATGTAGGTTGTGGAGGTGGTGTAGGGCAAGTGGTTGTTGGGGGTATACATTCGTAGCCTGTTATGCAGTTTTTAGAATCATAGATATTTTTTAGTGTGCCAATGCATGGGGGTTGTGGAGGTGGGGTAGGGCATGTTATGGTTGTTGTATTGGTTGTACCACCAGTATCATGAGATGTAGCAAACGCAAGGGCTATAAATAAACTGAGAAATATTGCCATCTTAAATATTAAGCGCATCTATTTTACTATATCTTGTAGATAGTATATAAAGTTTTTCTGGATTTCTCTTTCATTCTGATTAATTTCGTTGTACCAAAGCAAACAAATCAGCTTTATATCTACATTACCATAAAATTACACATGGTCGACCTTCTCAGAAAGCTAATGGAAGCGCAAGGTGTAAGCGGCAATGAAGCAGAAGTTCGCAACATAATCATTGACGAAATAAAAAAGCATGTTGATGAAATCACAGTCGATGAAATGGGGAATCTTATCGCCCATAAAAAAGGTGATCTTCCAAGAGTGATGCTTGCAGCACATATGGATGAAATCGGTCTTATTATCAAAAATATAGACCCTGATGGCAGTATATACTTTACATCTGTAGGAGGGATAGAACCGCTTACTCTTATAGGGCAGCGAGTAAACATTTTAGCAAAAAAAGAATTGATAAGTGGTGTAATAACAGTAGCTCAAATATCAAATGATGAGACATTAAAAAATCTTCCTTCTTTAGAAGAGCTATTCGTCGATACAGGCATGAGTAAAGCAGAACTTGACGAATGTGGTGTAGAAATGGGATCTTACATGACCATTATTCAGGAGTCAGGCTACATGTCCAATGATCAGATTATATATGGAAAAGCCTTGGATGATAGAATAGGCTGCTACATACTAATCCAACTTGCAAAACATATGAAAGGCCAGTCAGAAACATTTTATGTTTTTACAGTGCAGGAAGAAGTAGGCCTATATGGAGCAAAGACCACCGCCTATAAGATAAGACCTGATTGGGCAATAGCAGTTGATGCTACAAATGCAAATGACAAGACATCGCTAAAGTCAAATATCGTTGGTAAAGGTCCTTGTATCACCCTTAAAGATGCTGGTATGATAACCAACAGATGCATAAACAGTTGGATCCGTGACATTGCCTCTAAAAATAATATTCCTTTGCAGATTGATGTAAACGAAAAAGGTACAACAGATGCTCTAAGCATATCACTATCAAGAGGAGGTGTGCCATCAAGTGTTATGAGTATAGCTGTACGTAATCTTCATTCAGCAGTAGGAATTGCAAGCATTAGTGATATAGATAACGCAGTAAAGATTCTACTTGAACTTTTGAAAG
This sequence comes from uncultured archaeon, assembly GCA_964394755.1. Classification (GTDB taxonomy): domain Archaea; phylum Aenigmatarchaeota; class Aenigmatarchaeia; order GW2011-AR5; family GW2011-AR5; genus CAYMYT01. Next base: position 11,503 of record CAYMYT010000007.1, on the reverse strand, counting down.
ATCCTCCTAAGACATGTATTGTTTAGGCTCATGTTCAGTTTTGTTTTATAACTAACCACTAATGGTTAGTTAGTAGGATTTCAATGAAATTAATCCCATATTTTTGTGCTAGAAGAACTCAGTGAGTTCTTCTGCACCGAATGATTTTGGGGCAAAATCATTCTTGTATTGGACGACTATAATCTTTCAAGCCCAATTCTAATTGGATCTAGATCCCTTCCAATAAAAACAAGCTCTGTCTGCTCTGTAGGAAATGGCTCAAGATCTATATGGCCTGCCACATAATTAAACAGAAATGAACCATCAGAAAACCGCACAAATCCTTTTGCGCGCAGTACATTATCTGGCAGCTTTTCTACAAATGACATAAACTTTTCTTTGTCCAAAATATCTTGTGATGTCCATGACATAGTTTCAGGCTTATTGTCGTGGTTCTCGTTCTTCTCAACATTAATGATCCTATTCCTTTTTGATTTTAAGCCGCTCAGAATCATATCTGTATTGATATCACACCTAGTAGTACGAAAAATCGGCGCACTGTAATTTATCTCTCTTATTTTATTTTGGATCTGTTCAAGCTGCTTGTTCACATCTATATTAACATCATCAATACTAACACGATCAATTTTATTCAGAATTATAGTATCAGCAATCTCTATCTGCACCCTTCCTGTATGTCCAATATTAGGATATTTTACTATGGATTCAGCATCAACTATAGTGATGACGCCATCTAAAATTACACCAGGTATATCAATTGCTCCAGCAACAACAGCATCTGGTTCTGCCAACCCAGTAGTCTCTATGATAATACGGTCAGGTTTCATTTCCACAATTTCCTTTATAGCAGACTCCAATTCACCTGTAAGAGAACAACAGACGCAGCCTCCAGCCAACTCAATCATGTCTATAGCTTTTCCTCTTATCAATTCTGCGTCTACAGCAATCTCACCAAACTCATTCATGAGTATTGCCAATTTTTGATTGGTTTCATCCATTATTCTGCGAAGTAGTGTAGTTTTACCACTGCCTAAATATCCGGTTATTATAGTGATGGGTATGCTAGTCATATATATCCTACTTGAAAAAACTATTCAATATATTGTTTTACCCCAGTCCTAACAATAGCAGAAGCACCAAAACCTTCCTTTAATATTTTAAGAACTTCTGGAAATGTTTCCTTTCGTATCAAAATATTTACTGCTGAATATTTGTCTAGTTTTATTATAGTTGGCTCATTAGCACATAATTTCTGTGAAACTAAATAATTTTTTAATCTCTCTTCATTCGCAATAGGAACATTGAACTTAACATCAAAATATGCTTTAGCACGGATAGCTCCATATAATTGTTCAAATATTTCATCAGCTTTTTCTCTTTTCCAACCAACGCAACTTGGTCCAGCATAAAGACCTGCACTGGATTTCATTATTTCTTCTAGCTCTCTTAGTCCATACTCTTTCAATGTCTCTCCAGTTTGTGTATTATCAACAATTATGTCAGCTCCTTTCGCAATATAGCCTTCTGTAACGCCATCAGAATTCAATATTTCAACATCTGGATTTTCTCCATCACTAAATCCTCTTATATGTACCAAAGGTTTTTTGTTTTCAAAAATATCTAGATATGCTTCGTTTTCCATAAATTTTTTCCGTGTGAGATTTACGTATTCTGTAAAGCATAATATCGGATCATCTCTTCCTTCTAGCGCTATAAAAAAGTCTGATAGCGTCCTGTACGTAGTTTCATTAGGAACAGCAACTACTAATCTTGTTTTTCCGTACTCTAAATCACCAATCCTTGTAATGCAGTTTTTGCCATTCACTTGCTCTTCCCTAACCCAGTCTTCACCAATAATAGCTACATCTAACAGCCCTCTGCTTAATTCAACAGGAGCACTCTTCGGTTTTGTAAGAAATACATCAATTTCAGGATCATTTTCTATTGATAACGTCTTAGAAGATTCATTTCCAGATTGATACCCTCTAATCTTATAACCTGCATTAAGAAGTATTTCTTCAGTATTACCCCTACCTTCTCGGTTCAAACTACCTTTCGGCAAACCTAATTTTATTTTGTTCATAATCATACCTCATTTTCAATATACAACCTGCCATCAGAAAGCAAAATCCAGATCTAAAAGTTTGCTTCTTCACAGAAAAGCTGCATGTTTGAGATAAATCATATACATGACTAATATTTAAACCTGTCGTTTGTTCATTACCATCGAGTTACTATTGTGTTTTCACATTTTTACAAGATGACCATACTTTCCCAGAAGAGGAACAAATATATAGTGGCCAATACTTTTTTTGCTATACTTACCTTCTTTATCTTTCTTACCAATTACAAAAATTTCATTACCTATGGGAATTACAATTTTACCATGTTCCTTGAGTTGGTTTAGAAGTGCTGGTGGCAATTTAGGAGCACTTTTCAATAAGCAAAGCTTTATATAGGATTGAAATACAATATATAACAATTGATATACAATGTATGACAAAACTGAGATAAGGATTTTAGAGCAGATTTATCTTAATCCTGGCATCCATAAAAGAGAAATTTCCAAAAGATTAGAATTAGGAATGCCATCTATAGATTATGGACTCAAAAAAATCAACAAATTAATTAAACAGAAAAAATCTGGTAATCAAATTAACTATTTCCTAGATTACTCCAAAGAAATGCTAAGTTCAATGCTTGGGGATGTTGAATATTCTAGATTTTGTAAACTTCCTACAAAAGTAAGATTAGCTGTAAATGATTTCTTGAAGGAATTGGAAACAAAGCCAATAATTGCTATTATTTTTGGTTCTTATGCAAATGATACTTATACTAAGAACTCGGATATAGATATTTTTTTAGTTTTTCAAAAAATTGACGATTCTAAAAAAATTGAGAATACTGCAAAAAAAATAAGTATGAGAACAAATGCACAACTGAATCCCATTTATCTTGATTATAAAGAATTCGAGGAATCATTTCATAACTCAACAAAGAACTTCTTCAAAAAACTTAAGAAAGACAAGATAATTTTGATTGGAATTGAATGGTGGAGGCAATTAATGTATGAAGAAGCCTAACTGGAAACTTTGGTTAAAAGATAAGAAGGAGTGCAAGTACTGGTTAGAAATTTATACCAAGAAAAATATAATTAAGAAAGTCCCTGATGAATCACGATTACATGTGAAGAGATCTGATCATAATCTAACTTTTGCTAGTTGGATAATTGAAAAACACAAGGACGAAATTCCAGATGTCTTTGGAAAAGATACTTTCTACGATTGGGTAATCAGCATTTATTATTATGCAATTTATCATGCAGCTCTAGCTTTAATGAGTAAAGAAGGATTTACATCAAAGAACCATTCAGCAACATTATGTTTTTTGATTTACCATCATTACCATTTGCAAAATTCTTTGGCTAAGAAAGATGTTCAATTGATGGCTAGTTATTTGGAAGTGGAAGATATCGAAACGCTTGGCATCTCAAAGGAACTACGAGAAAAGGCATGTTACAATGTACATGAATCTTTTGAGAAGAAACTGTGTGAAAACTTTAAAGAGCAGGCGGTTGATTTTGTAAATAAGATAAAAGGTATGTTAGTGTAAGTAACAGAAACGTAGAAGATATTATTCATTTGAGATGACCATACTTTCCCAGAAGTGGAACAAAGATGTAGTGGCCAATACTTTTTTTGCTGCTTTTATCAATCACAAAAATTTCATCGCCTATGGGAATTACAATTTTACCATCTTCCTTGAGTTGCTTTAGAAGTGCTGGTGGCAATTTAGGAGCACTTGCTGTAACTATAATGCGGTCATATGGCGCTTCTTTTCTATAGCCTTTTGATCCGTCGTGATGCACAATTTCTACATTTTTATAACATTTATTTTTAGAGAAATTATTCTTTGCAAAATCTACAAGTTCGCTGATTCGTTCTGTTGTTACGATTTTACCCTTAGGTCCAACAACTTCATTCAGTATTGCAGCCTGATATCCACTGCCTGTTCCAACCTCAAGTATTTTATGGCCTTCTTTTGGTTGAAGAGCTTCAGTCATCGCAGCAACTGTAAGCGGCTGTGAAATGGTCTGTCCTCCAGAAATTGGCAGTGGTTGATTAATATAAGCCTGCTTTTTGTATTGGGGCAAAACAAAATCCTCCCGAGGAACTTTACGAAATGCAGCTATAATTCTAGGTGTGTGCAGATATCCCTGCTGAATAAGCATTTCAATAAGCATTTCTTTTTGCTTTTGCATATCTATTATTTTAATCTACAGTATCTAATAACTATAATGAAATTGTTCATCTTACTTCTTGTTTTATTTTTATCAGCATGTGTAGCTCCTCCTGCCAATAATTCTACTAACATTCAAGTTGTAGCAAGGGTAGTGGATGGTGACAGCCTAGCTCTTGTGAGTGGAGAACAGGTAAGACTTCTTGGAATAGATGCACCTGAACGTGGAGAACATTTTTACAAGGAATCAAAGGCAAGGCTTACAGAACTAGTTATGGCAAATAAAGAAATTACCCTAGAAGCTGACAAAACCAATAAAGATAGGTATGGTCGCCTTCTTAGGCATCTATGGATAAATGGTACTCATATTAATTTAATTATGGTTAAGGAAGGCTACGCCTATTCGTATATACTGGAACCAAATGTAAAATATAAAACTGAATTAATTCAAGCGGAAAAAGCTAGCCGTTTATCAGGTATTGGTATATGGCTAAAATGATCTAAATATTGATATTCTATACGTCAAGACCAAGATAGTTCAAAATATCTTTAACTTCGAGATATGGTCTTTGCATATGGTCTGCAAATCTCTGCATTCTTGATTCTAGGTTTTGACCCCCATCTCTATACGCGCTTAACATTTCAAAGAGATAGTGCTTAGCATGAACATTATCTATCATATCAGGATCTTGACTCTTGTTTCCAACTCTTTTCAATAAACTAGGTTCATAGCAAAACTTACGTAATGCATCTACTCCTTCTTTAGCCTTTAATGTTGCTGTTGCTATTTCTCCTACGTGTCCTTCCAATAATTTTTTGACTTCTTCTGAAGACCCTGTATATATCATATCCAAATGTTAAACCAAATGTTTTTAAAGTCGTCCAAAAAATATTTACTCCAGATCTACTAGCAAAACCAGAGATGGTTTTGATATCATCTACAGAAACCCTAGAGGTTTCTGAGATCTGATCTTCCTAATAGTTCATAGGAAGATGTGATCCCGAACATGCCTGGCATGTTCAAGATGATCTAGAGATCATATGTGGGAGTACTGAAAGCCCCATTCAGATAAATTTTGATTCCTTCAATAAAAGGCGGTGTATATTTTTCTGGATTATTATCAATATCGTTTTCTAGTTCTTCGATAGAAACCCAGATGAATGATTCAGATTCTTCTTTGTCAACATTTACGTCTTTATCACTATGAGCAATGAAAACAGTCATAAATGTATTGTCGACATCGTCAAAATATCTATACTTGAACAGTTTCTTGAAATAAACTGAAATGCCTATTTCTTCTAGCATTTCTCTGGCAATACAATCTTCATAAGTTTCATTCAATACAGTTCCGCTTACTGAGAATGTGTAAAGTTTTGGATACCATATTTTATTGGAAGATCTTTTTTGCAACAACAATTTTTTCTTTGAGTTAAAAAGAAGAAGACTTGATGATCTGTGAATTAATTTCCCACCATATAAATCTTCTCTTGGTCTTAATCCAATAAATTCGTCATTTTCATCAACTTGTGTGATCAATTCTTTTTTCATGTTAGAGTATTGCATTGTAATCCTTTAAAGAATTATCTTAAAAAACGAAAAAGTTATTTTTGTGGTTCGTTTGTAAGAGGGTAAAGAATTGCATGCGTATGATAATGATCTGAAAATGTACGCATCGTAGTTCTCATAAAATAATCTTTACCTTCTTCTAGATCGAAATTCTCTGACATGAAAGCTTTAAGCTTCATATGGACTATTTGTTCCTCATAAAATGAAAGATTCCTCTTGTGGTCTTTCAGAACCAAGCATTTCCTCCCACTTGCGTATTTGATATTATTATCAATATCGATCGCTAAATTGTGGTTTTCAACTATATAACAGAAAAGGTCCTCGTAAAGAAGTTCTTCTCTTCCAGATACGACAGGCTTCATTTGACACAAGTCGCAATCATCTAATCTCATATTGAACCCTATGCAAAATTCAATTAGTGTATCCGAATTGCTTTCTTGTATGGTTATAGCAAACCAAGTAAAGATTACGCAGGTTTGCTAGTAGGAGTCCAACAAAAACTATAGCGGATTCTTTTATTGGACGACTATAATTCTGTTTTGAACCACCAGCGTCCAAAACATAGATTTTGTATTATATTTTCAGAGTATGTTTACCAGTTTATCTGTGATCATCCTTTAACGTTTCCTATAGGCAAAAATCTAACCACCTTCTTTGATATGCCAGCGTGATGAGTGGCATTTATCACTTCATCTATATCCTTATAGGCATCACCAGCTTCCTCAGCTAGACCTGGAAAGCTTATAGTTCTAACATATATTCCTCTTTTTTCCATATCCCTCTGCAACTTTTCTCCATTGAACATTCTTTTTGCCTGAGTTCTACTCATTGTTCTGCCGGAGCCATGGGCAGTTGTTCCCCATGTATTTTCTTCAGCGCCTTTTGTGCCCACCAATAGATATGAGCCTGTTTCCATGCTTCCACCAATTATTACAGGCTGCCCCACGCTCCTATATTGAACAGGCACTTCCTCGCGGCCAGGCCCGAAACTTCTTGTTGCCCCTTTCCTATGAACAAGCACTTCTTTTGTCTGGCCATCTACTTTATGCTTCTCAAGCTTTGCTGTATTGTGAGCAACATCATATACCATACGCATACTTTCCGGTAGTGCATCCTTTCCAAAAACTTTTGCGAATACTTCTCTTATCCTATGCAATATCGTTTGCCTGTTTGCAAATGACATGTTTATAGCACATTTCATTGCAGCAAAGTAGTCTTGTCCTTCCTTGCTTCTAAACGGAGCGCATGCCAGCTCCCTATCCAATATTTTTATCCCATACTTCTTTTCCATTACCGACAAAAATATACTCAGATAGTCTGTTGCTACCTGATGTCCAAAACCACGTGAGCCACAATGGAGCATTATAGCGATCTGGTCAGGAAATATACCGAATGCTTTTGCAGCATGCTCATCAAAAATATTTTCGGTTTTGATATGCTGGACTTCAAGATAATGATTTCCTGAACCTAGAGTACCCACTTGATTCAAACCGCGCTTTATTGCCCTGTCAGAAACCTTTGAAGCATCGGCACCTTTCATTGTACCATTCTCTTCAGTGCATTCCAAATCTTTAGGTAATCCATAATTATTTTCGACACACCACTTACTGCCCAATTCTATCATTTCCCTAAATTGGCTAGCATTGAATTTCATAAAGCCTTCGCTGCCTACACCAGCTGGCACCCTTTGAAAGAGCATGTCAACCAATTCCTTAAGTTTTGGTTTGACATCATTATAAGTAAGATTTGTTAGAACAAGACGCATGCCACAATTCGAAATAATAACGTTGTCCGAAATAAAATTATGTGTTCCGAGAATATTAAAATCGTAAACATATCCATCATACTGTTCTTCCCTTATTGATTCTATTTCATCAAAAAATGTACCATATTTTGCTATTTCAGATTTTTTAATTTCAACATATCTTTCGAACGAAGGAAAATCTAAGGTAATTCGATGTCCACATTTCTCGTAATCGTAATAATGCCTTTGAATGAAGCGTTTATTTGCTATTGGTGACGCTAGTAATTTTTGTACTTCTGCTAATTTGAGACCAGTTTCTCTTAATTCTTTTATTTTATTACTAATTTCCACCCGCTTTTCTGTAAGAAACTTCTTTTCTTTACAATACATAATAGCAATTTTTGATAGTAAATCTCGTTTTTTGTTGTAAGAAAATCCTATATTTTCCCATAATATTATTATATTGTCTTCCTGTGAAGAAATTTGCACTCTAATTCGGTGAGTAGAACCAAATCTATTCTTATAATCTTCTCGTTCTAACAATTTATGCGTTTTTACTCCAAATTCATCTAGCAATGAAATTAGTTGAATACAGAATTCTCTACCGTTATTCAGTAACGAACTGTTCTTATTCACTGAAATTGTTGGGCAATCAAAACCTGTTTTTGTGTGAGTTCTAGGGCTTGAAAGTTCTGCTCCAAAGAAACCAGATAAAAATAAGCGCTTAATCCACAGTGGACTTTTCATAATCCAGTTAGGAATAAGATAAGAGCAATTAGTTTTTGGTCCTATAGGATAACCAATTGCAAAAAACAATTTTGCTAGTGCTTTTGATGAGGTATGCAACTCATAGTTATTTCCTTTGAATTTTACTACGCCATACCTTGTTGGGATAGAGTGCTCTCTTACTCTACTATAGATGCCAGCAGAGAATCCTATTTTTTTTAAATCTTCTTGAATTTCTTTAAGATCCTCTTCAGATCCATATGCATTTACAAAACCCTTTTCCCCAGAAATGTATATATTTCCATCCCCTAATAGGTAGCCAAATAATTTTGTTATTATTGGAATATTTGAATTTTTTAAGCTAAAGGGTAAAAGATTTCTTTTTTGGAGCTCATCCTTTTCCTGTTTGGTAAAGATATTTTCGTCAATTATATTTTCTCCTTCTGAAATCTTTTCATATGAAACCCCCTTGAATGGATAAATAGCTATTTCTTTGCTTTTCACAAGATTTTTTGAGTCAATCATTCCATCTTTGGTCAAAATTGGATGATCTTCAGTAACTCGAATTTGGTAGCCTAACGTTGTTTTAATCTGCAAAATTGAGCCTGAATGTTGTTTCTTCATGAAATAAGCTATTTCTTTACTAGTAAATGATTTTTTTCCAAGATCAAATGAAGTAACAGACTGTTGGAATTTTCTTAGCTTTAGATTGTATGGACTATTAGAAATATTTATATCAACAAATTCTGACTCAAAGTCTTGAATTGGCCTGAAATAACCATACTCAGATAATATTAATGAATCTTTTGCTAGGCAATTCACATCGAATCCAATACCACCAGGGCTTATCACCCCTGTCTCAGTATCCATTGCTGCCACTCCGCCAATAGGAAAACCATAGCCGCTGTGACCATCTGGCATGCAATGAGCATAATTTATTATTCCTGGCAGCGTTGCAACATTTGTTATCTGGTCATATACTTGCATGTCCATATTCGCCACCAGATTCTGGCTTCCCCATATGCGAGCAGGTACTCTCATACCTTGCTTATAGCTCTTGGGTATTTCCCAGACGTAGTCATTGATCTTTTGAACAAAATTTGGTACTGGCATTGCTAAAAGTATAGAAATAAATTATTTAAACATCTTAACCAAGATCTATATATGGTGTCACACGAAACTGCACGAAATCTGTTAGCTGGTTCTATTACCCTTACAGGCCTTTGGATATTGGTTTTCTTCCTAAGTCTTTCTGGATTTTTATCGATGCCAATAGAAATAGTTCAGATAATTACAATTTTGGCTGGAATATTGAATATAGTAACAGGTATTACTTTATTTTTAGCCAGAGAATCATGATGGTTGTCTTGCTGTTATCAGTATATCATCTATAGTATCGTCCAGGATTTCATTGACTTGTTCTTTATTGCCTAATTCACATCCACAAAATCTTACACATTCCCATCCACTCTTTACTTCTGGATGCAGTGTATTACAAGCTCTATTACAACTCTTGTGGAATTCATCTACTTCATTGTAAACATCTGAAGCTCTTTGCCAATTCTTAACTAGATCAGTTGAGCAAAAACTACTGCTGCAACATTCTGTTAGAACTCTTTCTGCTTCCAATATAGTCATCGATCTAGTTGTTTCGCCAAAAAGAAAACCAGAAAGACTACCAAGAACAAGAATTACTAAAGCTGCAACAATGATAATTGATACTGCTATAGATATTCCTTTCATTCTTCTCTCCTCTTAAGCTACGAATATTCCTTTCATTGCTCTCTACTCTTAACATATATTATAATTACAGAAGATGCAATTAAAATTAGTACTGCCAGTACAGTAAGTTCTAGTATCAAGGATATCACTATTAGCATAATTGAAATAACACCAATAATGACCCATGACTCTGCCTCTCTTCTCTTAAGAATTATTGAAAGAATAGCACCGACTATAATAACTCCAAGTATAGGAAGTATGTCGAATTCTTTCTCAGGTGGTACTGTTTCTGTTTCTTTACCAGATACTATTATATCGTATTCCTGTGATATAGCTTGTCCAGTTTGATCTGCTGCTACAAGACTAGCTCTAAAGCTGCCTTTTTTGTCTGGTGTCCATGTTATCCTGCCTTCCTGACTTATACGCATGCCTGAAGGCCCTTGAATAGAATATATTACTGTGTCGCCATCAGGATCAATTGCTTCTACGTCATATATGTATACTTTACCAACAGTGGCGGTTTTTATAGGATCAGTATTTATTTGTGGCGGCCTGTTTGATTTAATAATTTCTTTTTCAACAAATATATCAAAGCTCTGTGTAGAGTAGCCTTTGCCGTCGCTAACATTCAAAATAACATTGTGATAACGCTGAGCATGTTCTGTGGATGGTGTCCATGTTATTCTGCCTTGCTGACTTATACGCATGCCTGATGGTCCTTTAATAGAATATTTTATGACATCATTATTAGGATCTATTGCTTCTACATCGTATGTGTATTGAAGACCGAATATTATAGTTTCAGGTGGTTCTGATAAAATTTCAGGAAGTTTGTTGGTAGGATCTTTAATTATTGATCCATTGAATAACACTACGGCTTTTTCAACAAATATATCAAAGTTTTGCTTAGCATGATCTTTACCATCTGTAGCATCTAAAATAACGGTATGTTGACGCTCAGCATCTTCTGTAGCTGGTGTCCATGTTATCCTGCCTTGCTGACTTATACGCATTCCTAATGGTCCTTCAAGAGAATACGTTATGGTATCATTATCAAGATCTGTTACCTTTACGTCATATGCATATTGAATACCAACTCTTGCAACTGTAACTTCTTTTGATATAATCTTAGGCGGATTGTTTAGTACAGTACAACTTAGCGTATTTATCCTACATTCTATACAACTTGGTATTCCACCTATAAAGCCAAGACCTTGACATGTTTTACCGCCAAAGTCATTGGTATCGCATGACTCATTTGCTTTCGTGTGTATAATGTTATCGCCGCATGTTGGTAAGGTGCATCTATTCGTACATTCGTCATTGTTTATTTGATTGCCATCATCACATTCTTCTTGGTCTTGAACAAGTTTGTTTCCACATGTAGGAAGCTTGCAATCATTTGTACATCCATCGTTGTCTATTTTATTGCCATCATCACAAGATTCACCAGTTTGTAGAATGCCGTCAGTACATTTTGCTAGGATACAATCATTAGTGCATAT
>CAYMYT010000006.1:18266-18572 GCA_964394755.1 uncultured archaeon | reverse complement strand
GCTGTATTTTTTCTAGGTGACCTTGTTCTATTCTCTGATGATATTCCTTTACGTCTTCTGCAAATTTTTTTGGAAAAATAACATCAGCAATTTCAGGAATTCTTGTAAATAACGTGTTATAACAATACTGAATATCATAAGATTTTACCTTTTTGGTTTTTTTGTCTTTTGTAGGCTGTTCAGAATTATCTTCTAAATATGGCAATACAGATAGAGCTTGAACACAAAATCCGCTTGGAAAAACCAAATGTCTATCTAGTTCTTCTCCTAAAGATCCTGCAAATTTATAAAATAATGATTCCTCAT
>CAYMYT010000006.1:11425-18256 GCA_964394755.1 uncultured archaeon | reverse complement strand
TATATTCATTGAGATGAAGTAATTTTTCTTTTGCACGTTTCACCAATGGTTTACTTAACCTATCCTTATAATATAAACTCATAAAATAATCTGAATATTGAAATATTTAAAACGACTAGAATTATAGTCGTCCAATCGCGCGGACTCCTACTAGCAAAACCATTTCTTTCTGGTTTTGCTATATAGTCGTCCAATACAAGAATGATTTTAGAGCAAAATCATTCGGTGTTGTAGAACTTCTAGAAAGAAGTTCTACTTACACAAGAAGGAACTTTGTTCCTTCTCTGCAGAAGGATTCACCAAGTTTTTCTAGAAAAAGCATGTATCACATCTTCCTATAAAAATATAGAGAAGACGCGATAACCCAAAAAATAATTACCATTGCCTGTAAAATTTCAGGTATTGCGAGTCCTTGATGCGGAATTAGAATTGCTATTAGGGCTACCAAACCAGATCCTACTGTAAATGTACGATAAATACCATATCTACCACTAATTTTTAAACCAATGATTATCATTGCTACGGGGTAAAGCATAAAGTACAACACCGAGAATACTATGTGAAAGGGATGTTCTACTGTGAATATGCCTACTAATGTAAGAGATGCACCAGCAAAGACTAATGCTATTATATCTACATTCTTGAGCTTGTATTTTCTAATGTGAAGTGCAAAAAGTATAGTGAAACCCCCTGCAAGGATCAGGGCACTATTAAAAAGTATACCTACTTCGCTTGTACCAAGATCGCTCAATGCATTATTCTGCCATGAAAACCAGGGTGATGCCGCAGTAGCAGAAAAAATCATTACTAATACAGCAATAGGTACAATAATGCCAAGTATAAATGTGAGTTTGCTTTGTAGAATATCCATATTATTTTTCATGTCCTAGTTATTTTTTATCTTTGAATAAATAATCCGATATAAATCCTTTGTACTTCTTTTTCAACTCATTACTAAGTTCTGAAAAATATCCAAACTTGCCCCTGCACATATCAGATCCACAATGACAAGTAAGATCAAACTCATCTTCTGGATTCTCTCTAGTATAGTGTGTATATTCTGACATAGCATAGTCTATCCTAATTTCTTCTCCAGATTTTATGTCACGAAATGCATATATGTCAGGAAACCCAGTGATTTTATTTGTCTTTATTCCTGCATTAGGATCACATGAATGATTGAAGCATCTTCCAGGAGCTTCTGAATCAAGATGCTTATCCCAATCAATTTGGTATGAATGCTCTGTTTGATGATCAATTACTTTTCCAACAATAGAAAGAATATATTCACCCTTTCTAAAATCCCTATCTGCAAATATACCTAATCCATGTTTTGCATCTTTTACTATTATAAAAATATTATTATCATCAAAACAAAACATTTTCAAAACTTTATCAAAATCTGGCAACCCATTGTTGTCAATTGGATGCAACCCTATGCATACTTTACCATCATAAAGTTTTACTGAGACATCATCGCATAAACCATAATTTCCACTAATAACATCCTTTACAGCTTTTGCAACAAACTTTGGATCTATCTTTGGAAAGCTATCAATAGGTGCAACAAGATTATTTTCCGAATATTTCCATATACCTGTATCAACAGAATCAGGATAAACCCTTGAAAATCTTATTCCATTGAGCATTCCAAGTTTTTCTAATAATATATTGTCTTTAGTATTTTCTATTGCCCTGATCTCTGCTGCGATCTCCAATGAAAGCGTTCTTATCGCAGATTTAGTAGATGCTGCAACTGCATTTCCACCGTATATTATTCCAGATGTTAGCGCACCAATATCTACGAAATGCTCGGGTTTTATCAAACCATTGAAATTTGCAATCTTTCTTTTCCTGTATTCATTTATGAAATAATAATAGCAATAAACAAGGCCCTTAAGATTTACATCTATGATTTTTTCGTAATCTTTGATATCTATCAGCCAGAAATAATCCATTTTGTACATACCAGCAGCATTCACAAAAATATGGAAGCCACCATGATCATCATAAATTTTGTTTGCTGCATACCTGACGCTATCAGGATTTTGCAGATCTACCTGAATATAAGAAAATCTTTCACCTATTTTCTCCCTAATATTTTTTAACTTATTTACATCAGAGTCAAGACCTATAACATGTTTAGCGTTTTCTGCGAGCAATTTAGCTATTTCACTACCTATACCACCTGTTCCAAGTACTACTACTGTTTTGTTTTTCAAGTCCATTTTACACATCAGAAAGCTTTTTCATAGAAACTTGATTAGAAATTTGAAAATCCGGTTGATAGAAAATTGCGTACACACCTTTCTTACCATCTTTTTCGCGAATTCCAATTTCTACATCATCCGATATCATCGGTTTCTCTAGAATATCAACAGCAAAATCACTTACAGTATCTTTTTTCATATATTCATAGTCTTTTGGGTTTGCATAGAGATTACCCTCTGTTTTGAATATTATGCCAGTGTCAGCAGAATCTGGATAAAGTAAAATGTGTCTTAAGTTAAGATCTAGAAATGGACCAACTGCTTTCAGGATTTTATCATCAAGATCTTTGTTTACATATTCAGTACGCTGATCATGTACAAAACCTCTCATACCGTATTTTGTAGCTGCATACACACTGTTGCCACCATATGCCCTTATGCCTGAAACAGAAGACATCCAAAGTACTACCTCAGGCTTTTTTAGATCTGATTTTTTTTCTGCTCTAGTATATTCATTTAGCCAATCATAGTATAATTTTATTGGCCCCTTCAAATTCAAATCTATCATTTTATTATATTTTTCAAATTCTATCCTAGGAAAATAATCCATATGAAAAATTCCAGCATTATTCACCAATATCTCTGCGCCACCAAAACTAGCATATATTTCTTTTACAATACTAGCAATACGATCCATATCAGAAACGTCAGCAGATACATAAGAAAATTTACCATTTCTTTTTTCTATTTCATCTTTGATATATTTTAATCGTTCTTCTCTTCGCGCAATTCCAATAACATGCACACCTTTTGATGCAAGCCCATAAGATATTAGTTCGCCTAAACCATCGCTTGCGCCTGTCACAATTGCGGTTTTTCCTTTTAGCATTAAAAAGAGTTAAACACAAGATTTAAATCTTGAATTCCACCAGTCTATTCAGAAAGCGAAGCCTTTCGAAGATGTAACTAGTGGTTTTTCACATTATGATATCTTTAGAAGAGAATTTAGTGCTGCTGGTAATTCATTTATCCCATCATCGTCAGTAAAATGCTTCATTCCAGTTTCTATAATTAGTTCAGCATTCAGTTTTTCCCTCAATAAATACCCACAGTCTAGTGGAACATATGGATCATTGTCAGAATGTATAGCCACGAATTTATTGCAATGGGATTTTACTTTATTCCAATTTATAGGTTTTCTAAAGAAGCTATCCAATTCATCATACCCTATATTGGAAGCAAAACCAGCAACTAGAACAGACCCACCTATTTTCTGATCAGG
This sequence comes from uncultured archaeon, assembly GCA_964394755.1. Lineage (GTDB taxonomy): Archaea > Aenigmatarchaeota > Aenigmatarchaeia > GW2011-AR5 > GW2011-AR5 > CAYMYT01. Next base: position 14,764 of record CAYMYT010000006.1, on the reverse strand, counting down.
TTCCAAATTTTCAAGATACCTAAGAATTGTTATGCACCCCAAACTATGACCTACAAAGTAACAGTCTTTATCAGGAGTTCCTACAACCTCTGTTAGATAGTTTACCCATGGTATCATTTTAGGATGCAGAGTATCAGGCATTGCTAGATTATATGCTTGGAAAGATCTTTTCTCTAATTCACTTTTTAACCAAGGATACCAACCATGTTCTGGGAGCCCCTCAAAGCCATGTATGATAAATGCTTTTTTTGTCATGATATGGGTCCGAGGAGATTTGAACTCCTGTCACAAGCTTTTTATGGTTTCACCCTATGAGTGGCCGCCCAAAGCTCGGATCCTACCAAACTAGACTACAGACCCTATATACTATACTTTCTTTGCAAGCTCTATAAATTCTTCTCTTGAAATTTCTACATCACGAAGAATCTTAAGTGTTACGCCAATGCTTACATCTTTTTCGGAATGAATAGGAATTGTAACAAGCCTTCCTTTAGCATCTTTCATTTGTACGTGGCTACCTCTTTGTCTTAGAACGTGGAAACCTTTCATACTAAGAATCTTTATCATTTCCTTGCCAGAAACCAGAGGAAGCTTCATGCTTCATACCTCTATTTTCTGAACACCAATAAATTCATTTGGTTTGACATCCTGCTCCTCAAGGCACATTTCTATAACTTCCTTTATGTGCTTCATAACCTCTTCTACTGAATCACCTTGAGTATAACATCCCTTCAGATCTGGAACTTCCGCTACATAAGTACCGTTTTCGTCCTTTTCTATTAAAACTGTAAATACTTGCTTTTTCATATTAATTCAATTAAACTATTCCAGTATATTATTTATAGCTAACCAACTAAAGATTAAATACATAGTTCTTGATATTAAATGACGTATATAGCTAACCAAGTGAGGATTCAGGACATGTTTCTTGGTTAGCTAGTAGAAGTCCAACAAAATGATATTCGGATTCTTTTGTTGGATGACTATAATTTGGAGATGAGAGATCATCTATTAAAATTAAAATGCTGATATTTACAAATAATGATGAAAAACAGCAAAAAACCACCCGAGAAAAATGATTTATTTTTTAATAGCGGAATTCTTAAAATTGGGGCTACTATTTTTTATCCTGCTCATAAAAAAGATAAGAATCCAGCGATTCTTTTTGTTCATGGTTTAACTAGCAAAAGAGAAAGAAGTTTCCAATATGCTAAAGCATTATCCGAATTAGGCTATGTTTGTTTGCTTTTTGACATGCGAGGTCACGGTACAAGTGAAGGAGATATAAACGTATTCAAACTCAAAGAGTTTTTGGATGACGTTATTGCAGCTTATGATTATCTTTCAGATATTAACATAGTCGATAAGAAAAACATAAGTGCTATAGGTTCAAGTTTTGGTGGCTATCTTGTTGCTGTACTTTCAAGAAAAAGAAAGATTAAAAATCTAGCATTGAGGTTTCCAGCAGATTATCCTAATGAGGCATTTAATAAGCCAAAAGCTAATTTTAGCAGCGATAATAAAGAAGTTATGGTATTTAGAAACAAAGCAAGAAAACCTCAAGAAAGCTATGCTCTTGAAGCATTGCAAGAATTTGAAGGAAATGTTTTGATAATAGAGGCAGAGAAAGATGATCTAATTTCACATCAGACCATTCTGAATTATTTGAATGCTGTTAGAAATAAAAATAAAATAAGTTATGTTGTTATGAAGGATGCGCCTCATAGCATAAGAGAAGGCAAATTTAGAGACGATGTTGAAAAGATTCTTACAGAATGGTTTAGTAAGTGGCTATAACGTAGATCACAAACTAATACTTATCAAAAACATTTATAGTCGTCCAACTGCAGCAGGACTCCTACTTCGCAGCATTGGTTTGCTATATAGTATGGACTACTGCGAAATGAGAGGCTTCCATTCTTTTCGTGGATCAGTAGGAAATGTTTCTTCGTCAAAAAGTACAAACAATCTTGGTGTTACTCTATAAAGTTTGTGCTTGGTCTTGCCTGCTATGAAATCATCACACCATTTTTTACTTCTACCGTAGCGATCCGCATAGATTGGAGCAATACGCTTTATTTCCTTAAGATCTTGAACAAGCTTTGCATCGCCCTCTACCTGTATGCCAATCACATTTTCGCCAGGTATATGTTTAATAGGAATTGCAGCAGCAACTTTTTCATTTTCCAGTATTTCTTGGCTATGACGCCTTTCAGGTATACTTATCCAATAAAGATTAAGATTTTCATCAGAAACAAAATAAACAGTACAGCACCATGGCTGACCATCCTTGATAGTTGCAATTTGCATCATATGTGCAATTTTCAAGTATTTACGAATTATTTTTTCTATTTCCGTCATTTTTATCTCCTACATTATCTCTGATTATAGTCGTCCGCTGCATTACTCCTACCAGCAAAGTATTTCTTGGCGATGGTTCTCATATACTATAATCACATATAACATATTGGTATAAATTTTATCTGCGTATTATCCAACTTAATGGAATTCCAGTAGTCCTTTGTTATAACAAGTGCTATTTTTGGTTTATACGCATGAATGAAGTTTATTAAGCTTCTGCCTATCTTTGGGTTTTTGAAACTTTCATACTTTACTTCTATCGGTACTATATCATTTCCTAATAAAATAAAATCTACTTCAGCTTTAGCCAATGTCCTCCAATATTTTATTTCAACTTCCTTTCCTAGAAATTCTTTGAGCACAAAACCTTCTGCAAGTTTTCCCCTATCTTCCCTAAAAGTACTTGGATTGAAATTCTTAACGATGTAATTTCTCAATCCAGAATCCAGAAAATATATTTTCGGATTTTTTTTCATCTCGGTCGAAAGGTTTTTATGAAAAGGGTGCAATAGCCTCAGAACATATGTCTCTTCCAAAATAGATAGAAATCTTTTCACCTCTTTATAATAGCTTTTGGAGTCTGAAGCAAGAGATTCAAAATTCAACAAATTTGCATGTTGAGATGCGAGCAGACTGACTATTGTTCTAAATTTTATCACATCTGTTATTTTCAGGAGTTCTACGATATCCTTACTGATGTACGTATCATATATATTTTTTAAGATAATTTTTTTTGTCTCAGTATCAGACGTTTTTATAACTTCAGGATACCCACCGTATATTATATATTCTTCGAATAACTTCGATATTTCTTTTAAAAATATGTCATCTCCGACATCAAAATTCTTCTTATTTATAATAAATTCTATTATGAACTTATTTTTTTCTTCGTATATTTTTGCCAGTTTCATATCTCTGGCATTTATAAATTCTTCAAAACTGAACGTATGTAATGTAAAGTAAAAAACCCTTCCGACA
>CAYMYT010000006.1:10002-11415 GCA_964394755.1 uncultured archaeon | reverse complement strand
TTGCCCTCCTGCCGGTATGTACTGGTATTCATCCATAAAAAAGTAATACTTTTCATTATCTAGTACATAACTTTTAACAAATGCTTTTGGGTCTCTTATAAAAGGTTCAGCTATATCGAAATCATCGCAATTTAAGAAAACAATGTTTTTATTTGAAACTCCTTTTCGTATTAAGTACTCTTTAAACATAAGCATCAAGGTCGTTTTCCCTGATTGTCTTGGACCGGTTATTGCGAAAATTTCCTTTCTGTCTGCCCATTTTTCCAGATCTTTAAGAATATTTCTTGAATACATTTCATTCATAATAGCATTATTATTAACAAACTTTAAATATTTATTGTCTAGATTATAAATCTTGCAAAAGCATAAAAATCAAGAAATGAGAATGTAATATGCTACTTTTAAAATTTTCTTAGCTAGCAAAAGATTTTCTATGATGCTCAAACTCATCAATCTTTCTTTTTGCAGATATTATGTGCCTATCAGTCTTTTGCATCCTAGTAGCAAATCTATCTGCACGCATCTCTTCCAGATTTGAATCGTGATGGAATCTAGTAAGAAGCGGAAACGATAGCGGTGAAAAGAATCTTAGCAAAGAAGTGGACATGGTCAGAATAGATGCCTTACGCTTTAAATGACTCAATTCATGCAGCAACACTGCCTCTATCTCTTTTTTATTAAGGAGTTCTATTAGGCCAGCTGAAATGAATATAATAGGCTTGAAAGATCTAAACGAAAAAGCAACAGGATTTGCATTATCTATTAAGTATACTTTTGGTGTATTTCCTTTCGAATACTCTTTAACAAATCTCAGTATCTTGATATTTCTAATTTCTGCTCTTCTGTTAAAGAACATATAAAACCCTGGAATAACAAAAAAACTTGCTATTGTACTGAATATTAATGTTGTTGGTAAAGCCAGTGCTACCAAATTACCAAGATTGCTTGCACATGGCATGCACCCGACGCTACATGCAACATTAGTAGTCAAAACAGCAAACGGGAAAAACAGGAAAATGAGATGACCGTATATAAGGCCTACCTTAGCTTTTGTTGAAAGCTTGAATTTATGAAGAATGAAAAGCATTATCAGGGCAAGTGAAAAGGAGCTTGCCATCAATAGTAGTTTATCTGCATCTATAACGAATCCAGCAAAGCATCCTAATATCATATTATTTCCCGTTCTCCTTTGAGAATCTTTTGTAAAAGTAATTGGCAGCCACTTGCCCAAAATTATTGATAAGCTTATTCACAGTATGATCAACAATAGACTCCTCAAATTCCTTTTTAGAAAAACGTGCAGAATATATATAGTGGCTACCTCCAAGGCCATTTTCTACTTTCCTAACCACCAAATCTTTTTGGTGCAATCTATCAAGAGTAACAGCAACACTAGTCAAAGCAACCTTTCTT
>CAYMYT010000006.1:0-9992 GCA_964394755.1 uncultured archaeon | reverse complement strand
CTCCATCAATCTATGAACTTCTCTAGTCTTTGCTTTTTCCAATTTCCAAAGAATCGCAAGTGTATCATTTTCTAGTGGACTCAAAAAACTCTGTGTACCCTTCTTATCAAATCTTATTTTGTTTATTTTCATAACAACCAGATTTGGAACGTATAATGTTTTTAATAATTATATGGATTACAGTTATATAAATCATTTACAAAAATTGTAAATAGAAAAGGTATTTATATAACCTACGACAAATAATTGAAAAGCTTTACATATTTTGTAAGTGTTGGGGATAAGTTATGAAGAAGCCTGATGAAAATAACATGACACAAGAAGAAAAAGAAGCATACAAGAAACTGCATGATAAATTCCATATAGTTCCAAAAAAGACTGTTAATGCAAAAAAATCGGATAATTTTATTTCGTATACAATAAACATTCTAAGTCAGCCAATTTATGCAAAAACACTTGCAACCATGACAATTGTTTTTGCTATTGTTTATTCATTTTTGTATGGTCTATGGAGAATACCTGTCATAGATTTCGGTATAAATAGAATGTCAGAAGTAGGCTTAATCGACTACATGTACCTTTTTCTGATATCAATCCTTACAGCCACAATTCTATCCTTGTCTAAATTTGAGAAGACCCAAAATATAAAATCCTCAAAAGTAGAGGGTAGTGGAAGCGTTCTTGCTGCCATATTTGCAGGTATTTGCCCTGTATGCCAAGGTATACAAATACTTGCATTAGGATCCACAATTGTTTCAATACCACTTGCATTCCTAGTACCTTACCTTGGTCTTATACAACTAATCACTCTTTTAATCCTAGGTTTTGCTGTTTACCTGAAATCAAACGTAATATTTACAAAAACATGTATATCATGCAGTGTACCAGAAACATCTCACAAGGGTTCTGTAAAGATTCCATTCTTTTACCAGAATACTATAATTTTAGGCGCAATAATGGTCTTGGTATTGTTGCTTGTAGTAAATAGTTTTCTGATAACAACTGCTTATGCAACTGCAGGTCCAACAAGAAGCATGAGCTTAATAGAAGGTAGCGTAAGCATAAAGCCAGGTTTTGAGTATGGTTCTAAGGTAACATTAAAACCTATGCCTCTTGCATCAGGAGAAACCCCAAGAATTCAAGGCTACAAGACAATTGTAAAACCTTTACCAACTATTAGCGAATTATCAATATCAGCATCTACAGGAGATGTTCTCCAGGATCTTGTCAATAATGTGATTCCAAAAGGTACACCATGGTACGGTTCTGAGGCTGGTGTGAGTTTTGACGACCCTATACAAGCGCAAAAGCTTTGGGCCAAAGGAAGAGCTATACAACTTGATTCCACACAAGAGCAAAGATGGAATAGAATAGTAAATTCATTCACATGCGATTACTGCTGTGGTTCACCACAACAACCTACTGTCATAACTCGTTGCGGCTGTGCACACGCATCTGCTGGCCAGGGCATGGTGAAGTGGTTTATAAAGAACTATGGCGATAAATATTCTGACGAAGAAATATACGGAGAATTGGCAAGATGGTATGCATTATGGTATCCAGGGCCTACTGTAAAAAGAATAGCACAGGAGTTGGATGCTAATTAGATTACCTTTGATAGTCTATGATAAAAAAAGGAGGTTATTGATGATGGAAAGAAAAGAACTGTTGATTACGCTTATGATAGGCGTACTATTGTTAACAACAGCTATGCAAACAGTTGCTTTGGCAAATTTGAACAACGGACAAGTATCTGTATCTGGAAAAAGCGTTGCGTCTAGTTCAGCACCAACACAAAGTTCGCACGCAGCAGCTACAACTTCTGGTTCAAGTCTTGCAAACTTACCAAGTATGGTAGGCGGCTGTTAGCTCAAACGGTTGATGATGAATGATTAAGAAAGAACTAGATGTTATTCTATATATTTTTATAGGATTAGCAATTATACTTTCGATTGTAAACTTTTCTCTTATATCTGCCAGAAGCTATAAAGTCAATGAAGCAATTCTTTTAGCAGAAAAAGAAAATCAGCCTGCAAAAATAGAATTGATTAAGATTACTGCATCTTCTTGTCCTGACTGTTTCAATGTTGATTCTGTAATTGAAAGTCTAAGGAAATCCAATGTGAATGTCACATCTGAAAGATCTGTAGATTTCTCTTCACAAGAAGCAAATCAGCTTATTGAACAATACAAGATAGAAAAGCTACCTACTGTTATTGTTCTTGGAGAAGTTAATGAATCAACTATTGTTTCACAATGGAACCAGGACTGGCAGGTCGAAATAAAGGATGGTAGAGAAGTTTCAGTTGTCTATTCAGCTGTTACTACACCATATGTTGACATAAATGGAAATATTAAAGGTCTGGTTTCATTAACACATATTATAGACCAGGCATGTTCTGATTGTGCAGACTTAAGTCAAGTAATAAGTTTCTTTGAGAAGCAGAATGTTAAATTCTCTACTAAAAGGACAATTGACTATACCTCTTCAGATGCCAGAGATCTAATTGCAAATCTTGGTGTTCAGAAGATTCCAGCGATGATTATTTCTAAGGATATATTGGACTACAAAGATATATCAGAAGTATGGGATCAACTAAATGCTACTGAGAAAAATGGATTCTACGCCCTTCATACTATTGCACCACCATACAGAGATCTAGCTAAAAATAAGATCGAAGGATTGGTAACTGTAATTTACCTTAATGATAGTACATGCACAAATTGCTATGATGTTCAAGTAAACAAGCGAATTATCGAAAGAAATCTTGGACTGGTAATTTCAAACGGAACATTTGTTGATATAAGTTCAGATGCAGGCAAGAAGCTCATAAAGCAGCATAACATTACAAAGGTTCCGATTATGCTTGCTTCTCCTGAAGCCAACTTGTATACTTTATTCGTGCATGTATGGCCTCAGGTAGGAACACTAGAAAATGATGGCTGGTACGTCATGAGAAAGCCAGAAGTTTTAGGTACCTACAAAGATTTAGAAACAGGCCAGGTAGTTCAAAACGAAGAAACAAGTGGTTGAGTTATGATTGCAAAACCAAAATCTGATGTAGTTCTAGGTATAGTTGTAATAGCTGCTATATTTGTGATAGGCCTCATTTACATTCAATACAGTAAACAAAATGAGGTAGCAGATAATTACCAAGTTGCATTACCCGAAGAAGTTGTTAGGCAATACTTTACTTCTTGGAATAGGAAAGACTGGCCTAACATGTATGCTGCGATTTCAGATGGTTTCAAGAAAATAGATACTGATGCAAAGGACCTTACTGCATTCAGAAACTTTGCAAGCTCACAGGACATAAATGGAATCAATATATTGGATATAAAAGAAGAATCAAATGATGGCACAATAGCAGCAGTTGCATACTCCGTAGAATTTATTCTAAACGATGGAACTACAAGACCATTCAGCGACCGATACACGTTGAAATTCAAAAAGGGTGATGTAATTCCAGGTTGGAAGCTTATTCATCCTTATGGTTCAAATATCGACGCTTCGTGAGTAAAATTTATCAGAAAAATGGATGTGGTAAAGTGAATGTGTTAATAATCTTGATTATCATTGGAGTACTTTTTATAGCAGGTTGCGTTTCACAAAATACACAGGAAGAAACTAAGATGCGATCAACTGATATCGTAGGCATAACATACAAGCAGCTTTGCGATAAGAATAATGACATGTGGATGCAGATGCAACCTATGATTGATGGCAAAGTAGTTTCCAGCCAAATGTGTGATGGATGTATGATAAAAAATAATCATTTTTGCTCTGTCCAAGACTATACAAATTACATAAGGCAAATACATGGTACAACACAAACGAAGTTGCAACAAAAACAAATTCAGTCCATTAACAGAAGCACAGCAGGACTCGAAGCAGCAGAAAAAACTCAGATAGTTGAACTTTCCGATGGTGAAACATTCAGTATGGAGGCAAAACCTATTTCAAAAATCATAATTGGAAACATGATAAGAATGTACGCTTATAATGGTCAGTTACCAGGTCCGCTCATAAAAGTCAGGCAAGGCAGCAGCATTTACGTCAACTTTACAAACAATTTAGACATGGAAACCACAGTTCACTGGCATGGTATCCGTCTGAAAAATGAATTTGACGGAGTTCCTTATATCACACAAAAACCCATCAACCCAGGAGAAAATTTTTTATACAGACTAGATTTTCCTGACAACGGTATTTACTGGTACCATCCACATGTAAGAGAAGATCTGCAGCAGGAACTTGGATTGTATGGGAATATACTTGTGGAGCCAAATATTAGTTACAACAGTGTAGACAAAGAAGTAGTATTGTTTCTTGACGACATAAAAATAAATGACGGTGATGTTGACACTTTTACAAAAGATTATACGCGATTCGCTCTCATGGGTCGCTTTGGAAATATAATGCTTGTTAACAGTGAAACAAGTTACCAGATTGATGCAAACAAAAATGAACTTGTCAGGCTATACATCACAAATTCTGCCAACACTAGAACGTTCAATTTTTCTGTAGAAGGACATAAAATGAAATTAATTGGTGGCGATTCAGGAAAATATGAAAAAGAAACTTTTTTAGATTCTCTGATAATAGCGCCAGCGGAGCGTTATATAATTGAGATCTATCCAAACAAAAGCGGTGCATACAAACTTCTACACAGGACGCCGGAAAAAACGTATACAATTGGAACACTAAACATTTCAGACTCACAGATTATTGAAAAGTTAGTGCAATTCTTAGTTCTTAAGGAAAATAATGATGTAAAATTAGAATTACAATCTATAAAGAATTACTTATCATACGAACCAGACTATGAAATCGACCTTAGTATAGAGATGGCTGGAGATGGTATGATGTCCATGGGAAATATGGATCATGGCATGATGAGCAAGGCTACGTCAAAGATAGAATGGGAAGACGACATGACGGCTATGAATGCCATGATGACAAACGAAAATATAAAATGGATAATACGCGACAAAAAAACAGGAAAGGAGAATATGGACATCAATTATAGCGTCAAAGTAGGTGACAAGAAAAAGATACGCATTTTTAACGATCCTAATTCAGCGCATCCAATGCAACATCCTATCCACATGCACGGCCAGCGATTCGTTGTTCTGAGTCAGGACGTCAAACCCAATGATAATCTCGTATGGAAGGATACGGTACTCGTGTCAGCAGGCAGCACTGTAGACATACTCGTTGATTTCACGAATCCAGGAGAATGGATGATTCACTGCCATATTCCTGAGCATATGGAATCAGGCATGATGGCTTTCTTTACAGTGAGTAATTAAAGTGGTAAATATGGACAATACAGAAAAACTTGTATTTGGATTCCTAGGCATATCTACAGTAGTCGCAGTTATAGCTATGCTTTTTGCATTTAATCTAGTATCTTTTGGTCTCACGCATGATAATAACAATAATATCAACCAAAACTCAATGGGTCAGCGGCTAACTAGAATGAGCCTATCGACATTTGATGTTGGATTAGCAAAACAGTTTATGGATAAAGACAGCGATGGAAAGTGTGATGCATGCGGCATGGATGTACAGATGTGCATAGACAGCGGCCAGCTCCAGTGTAATATGGACTCAAAGTCGACAATAGGAGTTTTAGGGTCACAGCATATACACGCTGATTGGAAAATTTATATTAATAACAAGGCATTGGACAATACTTTTTTTGAGCCGTTGGCAATGGACATGTCAAAAATAGACAACAAATTAACAAGTAGTTTTATCCACATAGACAAAGGCGCGCCTGTTCCAGAAAAAACAGGAGACATTTTGCATATGCACGCCACTGGAGTACCTTTATGGATATTTTTCAAGAGCGTTGGAATGGATTTTAACAAGGATTGCCTATTATCTGCAACTGGAGAGAAGTTTTGCAATCAAGATGATAAGACACTTAAATTCTATGTTAATGGTAAGCCCAATGACAAATATGAGAATTATATATTCAACAACCTGGATAAAATTTTAATTTCATATGGCAGCGATACCGACTTAACACAACAATTAAATTCAATTACAGACTTTGCTAAAAATCATTGAGGAGATATAAGTATGATAGAATTTACGCCGTTATCAGGAATAACGCTAGGAGAATTTACCATAAACTCGCATGGTGTATTCATAGTACTTGGTATAATACTGGCTTACATAATTTTTAGTAAAAGAACTGATGACAAACAATTGCTGGGAATTAAAGATGAGCTTCTGACAGTTTTGGTGATAAGCGGCCTCATAGGAGCTCGACTTGTCTACGTTTTGACAAATCTAGATATCTATTCTGCAAATCCACTTGATATATTAAAATTTTGGAAAGGCGGCGTATCATTGACAGGCGGCATAGTCCTGGCAACAGTATCATCGTATATTTACCTGAGAAAAAAGAATATCAATTTTTTCAAGGCAGCAGATTCTTTGGTTATACCAGTAACAGCTGGAATGATTATCGGAAGAATAGGCGATATTCTATCATGGGATCATCCAGGTACATTTTCTAATTTACCATGGGCATTCGTAGTAGGTGGGCAGTCACAGCACCCAGTTATAATCTATGAAATGTTAGGCTTGACTATAATTTTAGGTGTGCTATTCATAATATCGAAAAAGAAAATGTTTCAGTGTAATATGATTTTTGCATATCTGGGTATGTACGGCCTACTAAGATTTTTCACTGACGCTTTTAGATTGGAACAGGCATATTTTGGTTTGAGGTTAGCGCAGATCATAGGATTATCTTTGTTGGTGGTATCGATTTTGATTTTGGTATTAATTCATTTAAAATCTAGGAAAAAATAATTTCGACCGTCTATGAAAAACAGAAAAAATAAGGAAAAAGTCCAGTGTGCTTACTTTTACATGCTGATTGGTATTGTTCTAATAATAACAATATCGCTGATGCAAGGATCAAATGCGTTTTTTGAAGCAATGAATCATATTATAAATGACCTTACAAATGAATTATTAGTTCACTTATATATAGCAGGTTTTATTTTACTAATAGTTGGAGTTTACGTGTTTGTTAAAGAAAGGAAATAATATGAAAGGAACACTAAAATGTCCAAAATGCGGGCACAAGCAGAAAATGGAAATACCAACAGGTAAGTGCATCCATTTCTATAAATGCGATAATTGTAAGAAAATTATCCAAGGAAAAGATGAATGCGTATTCTGCTCATATGCTGATAAAAAATGTCCTAGTGGGTGCTTATAATGAAAAAAATTACTCAAAAAAATAAAATCTATAAAGAAAGGTATCTTAATACCTTTAGCAGTCTTTCAGGCTTTATGAGTTTCCTTGGAGGATGGCAGGTCTGCCATAGTCTATGTCTGGGAATTATAGCATTATTATCGTTAATTGGCATAACAGCGGTTGGGATGCCTTTGTTATTTCTAACCGAGTATGCAGTTTATTTTTGGATAATTGCAGTGCTGTTACTAATACCAACACTCATTATCTTCGAACAAACGCATTGTGTGTTCAAGATCAAATCTTCCCATAAATTATACAAGGAAGATCTGATATACCACAAAAACAGGAAATGCATGTCAACCAAAATCATACTATTAAATATAGGTATAGTAATTGCTAGCATTCCTTTTGCATCTTTGAAAAATTATCAGATTGCATTCTGGCTGATTGGGGGTATCATAATTTTTTGGAGTTTTTGGTTATTCTTAAGGCCTAAAATCACTGGTATATAGTAAAACCATCTCAGTATATGGTTTTACTAGTAGGAGTCCTGCAGCGATTGGACGACTAATAGCATTGAGAAGATAGGACATGAAACTAAAAAGGAAAAAAGAAAAGAAAAAGGAAAGGCTTAGTAGTGTAATTATCTTGGTATTAACCATTATAGTAGCAATTGGTTTCTTTTATATCGCAAATCTTTTCAGTAGCGAAAGCGGAATTATAAAAGAAAACCCTATAATATTTTGTGTTCCTGAAAATGCAGCGCCAGAAAATCAGAAATGCTTCTATACAGCACACGATCACATGGAACTAAAAATCATAATTAGTGAAAAAGAGCAAGACATTGGTTTTGAAAAAGGTGACTTGCAAAAAAGTCATACACATGCAGATAAAAGCAAGATTCACTGGCATTCTACCTTAGATGTCAACCCTGTTAATAAGGAAGTAATTGACTGGAGCCCACACTCATTGAAATCCGCTTTACAGGAATTAGGATTCGACAATCTGGGCACTGGTACTACTGTTATTTTGAATGGAAAAGTTGATACAGAAGGACTTAACTATATATGGAAAGACCTGGATAAAATCGAAGTAAGAGTTGAATAGAATGGATATGCGTAATGTAATTATTGGTGGAGTATTTTTATTATTTGTCTTATTCGTAACCGGTTTAATATGGCTTTCTGGCGCTGGCGTAGGTGCGGGTGCAGGAACTGAAACAAGCCTTAGTTTCATAATATTATTAGCATATGCAGCAGGTCTGTCAATGATAATATTGCCCTGCACACTACCACTGGCATTCATTATTGTCCCTATGTGTGCTGGCAAGGAATACAAGAAAGGTCTTGGGATGGCACTTCTATTTGGCTTAGGAATAACCATAACAATCACACTATACGGGATTGCAATTGCATACGTTGGCCAGATTCTTGGTTTAGGAGCAGCAACACCAATAATTCTTGTAGTTGCAGGCTTAGCAGCATATATATTCGGTTTTTCAGAAACAGGTATATATAATATCAAGATGCCGTTTATGGCGCAGATACTGCCACCATCAATCCAACAAAAAGGTGACTATACAAGAAGTTTCTTTTTAGGATTGCTACTTGGAAATGCAGGTGTTGGATGTCCAAATCCTTTGTTTTATGTTCTGTTATTATATATTGCAGGAACAGGCGACCTATTTACTGGAGGCCTAATTGGATTAGTCCACGGCTTAGGAAGAGCTACACCAATATTGATTCTTTCATTTTTGGCAATTCTTGGCTTAAGTTCACTAAATTTTATTACAGAAAAAAGATTTGCAATCAAAAAAGTAACAGGATGGTCTCTTATAATAATAGGTGCTTTCCTAATTACAACAGGAGTACTTGATCTACGCGGCTGGTGGATTTTACAAAGTCCTTTGAATAGTGTTGCACTAGGAATAACAATAATATTGATAATTTTGCCTTTTATCATTGGTAAAATAAAAGAGAATCATAAAAAGTCAGATTCAGAGAAAGTCATAAGTAAGAAAAAGAAAACTAAGGCGATAAAATGATTAAGATAATATTGATAAGACCTGCGGGTTGCATTCATTGTGTCCAGGTAAAAGGAACTCTTGAAAAATTAAAAAAAGAATATAATATAAGTGTAGAGGATGTTGACATGCTATCAGCAAAAGGTCAAGCCCTTGTGAAAAAACATGGCATCATGGCAAGTCCAGGTATTTTAGTCAACGATGAATTTTTTGCAATGGGTGGAGCAACTGAAAAGGATTTTAGAAGGAAGTTTGAAGAATTAACAAATAAAAAGAAACATGGCTAGCAATCAAGCTAGCATGAAAAATTTGCTTTATTTCAAAGCCTCAACAAGAAGCTTGCGTGCCTCTGGAGTCAACACTTTCTTGAGATCTTTTGTGCATATGCAGATGCAGCAATCGCATGCAGGACAACTACTTCCAGTGCAACACTGTTTCTTAGCCATCATATCACCTCACTTTAATAGTTTCTTTTCTATACCATTTATAGTCGTCCAACAAAAGAATCCGGATATCATTTTGTTGGATTCCTACTAGCAAACCTGCGTAATCTTTACTTGGTTTGCTATAAGATGAACAGTTTCATGGTGGAAACCAGCATGGTTAGAGTAAGCAAAGGCAAACAACCGAAAAACGATTTTTGCAAAATGAAAGGGAGCGGATACTGTCCCAAGCCTCTTGAACATGTGACTTTTTTTTGAGCAGGAAATGGATGCCATGCGTAGTTATGACAATAGGTAATT
>CAYMYT010000005.1:18908-21211 GCA_964394755.1 uncultured archaeon | reverse complement strand
AAGTCTAATTGGATTCGTACCTTAATATTTTTTCTAAGAAAAGATGAAATGCTTAAGTAGTTTGTATTTACTCTTACTCTATGCTCAGTGTTAAGGTTACAGGTAAAGAATATAAATTACCAAAAGAATTTAGAGAAGCTACAAGTCCATATGAAGAAATTGCTGTTGCATTATTTTATGAGCATTCTGAAGTTGGAGATAAATACAAAGGAAATTTAAAATGGGCCCAGAGAATATTAGAAAAAGGTCCTGAAAATGATCATTCAGGATATGCGTATGCTGCTGCAACAGTTGCAAATGTAATAGATGCAATAGATGAGCCATTAGAATTGGTGCTTGGCAGTAAAAAACCTTCTAGTATAGGTGTTTTTCTTGAAAAAGGAACGATCATAGTTAGAGGTGATTTGGGAAAAGAGACAGGACACTCTATGAGGGGTGGCTACCTATTTGTTGATGGTGATGTAGATCAAGTAAAATCTATGATGGGTGGTGTAATTTATGTTAGTGGAGATGTTGGAGAAATCGAAAGTTTTTATCATGGGGTTCTTATTGTTGCAGGCGGTATAAAAAAATGCGGTATAGGAGGTTCTCTAAACTCTAGTATTCCAGTAAAACCATCTCCTTTTGTATTTACAACATCGCCATTTGAGTATTTTGGTTATGGACCTAAATACTGTATTGGGGATATAGGAAATGAGCCAAGGCAGCAAAGTATTGTTTTACCTAAAGACGAGCTAAGAGAATGGAATCCTATGAACTTTAGAAAGAAATCGCTTGAGCTATGCAAAAGAGTACTGAATGAAGATCTAAATAAGAAAAAACGAACGGTAGAATCTGTCGGAACAATTAAAGAGGTTGTTGAATTCTACAATCATAATATCGATGGCCATTATCATGGTTATCGTGAAGGATACCGTAAAGGAACAATTGACCATCTTCCTGACAGTGATTAGGAAAAAACTTCATTTTCTTTTCTTTAGTAGTCTAATAACTTCATTGTGTATTATTCTGTTGGAGGCAACAACACCTTTTGATTTCGATGTCCATCTAGAACCATCATAATCAGTGACTTTACCTCCTGCTTCTTTTACTATGATGATGCCAGCTGCAACATCATGCAGTACATTATGTAATATATAGAGTTCAGCATTACCCATTGCTATCTGCGCAAATTCGTAAGAAGATGCACTAAAAATTTTTACAGAACCAACTTTGTTACCAACATTTTTTATTATCTGTAGTTTACCATTATGGTAGCCTCCAGCATAGTATAATGATTCTTCTAGTTTTCTATTGGAAACTCTTATTTTTCTGTCGTTAGCAAAAGCTCCTTTATTTTTTTCAGCTTTCACTAATAAATTTAGGGCAGGAAAATATAACACCCCTAAAATTGGCTCGGTATTTTTAATTAAGCCAATGGAAATACCAAATATTGGAATATTCCTTGTAAAATTATATGTTCCATCAAGGGGATCAACATACCAAGTGTAATCTGAATTATTGTCAGAGTGAATTTGTTCTTCTGAAAAAATGTTGTGATCAGGAAAGTTTTTCTTTAGCATTCCAGTGATTTTTTTCTCGGATTCAAGATCTACCTGTGTTAATATCGATGAAGAATCGAAATATTTTGTTTTGTACTTTACTTGGATACCAGAACCATAATATCCCATCAAAATTTTACCTGCTTCTTTTGCAGCTTTTACAGCGATGTTTAACATATTAGCTGTATATCTATCGTGGTATATTAAACTTACACATACTTTCAACAATATTTGAAATCTTGCTGGCTATATTTTTAAGAACTTTTGCATAATCTTATAAATCAATTAATATCTTAACATTGATTAGTTAATAAGAGGATAGAAATGACAGAACTTAAAGAGATCTGTAGAATCGATAAGGCAAAGGATAGTCAGACAATGCGGTATTTCTTTCAAAAAATGATTGATGAAAGAAACTTGAACGCATATTCAGTTGAAGTAAATAAAGAAATCGTTGAACAAGATACATCAGATGAAAGAGTTGTTAGAATAGCGAAAGGTGCGACCCTAACGCGACAAAAAAACCTAAATGATCAGCAGCCTTTTTTTGTAGAAGATCGAAATAGAGGGTCTATGTATAACTTGGACATACTTGTTCATCATCAACTCTTCGATCCTTATAACGAATTCAGATCAGAACACCATTATTGCGCTCTTTATAAACTTGGAAAAAATTTTGACTATGCAAAAGTTATCTATGCTACAAATGGTGACAAATCAGTTTCTTTTAAAAATAGAGTATATGTTCCTAAAGAAATGATA
>CAYMYT010000005.1:14116-18898 GCA_964394755.1 uncultured archaeon | reverse complement strand
GAAATGATAACTGCTAAACTAACAATTTTATACAATAAAATTCCGGAACATGAAAAAGGTCAAATGTTTTATACTTCAAAAGGAATTTCAATTATTCAAGGAGAAGAAGATAGATTGTTTAACAGAGTACTTGAGTTTGTCGAAACAACACCTTCATTTGTGTACTCTCTGACCAGATAGTAGGAGTCCTGCAGCGGACGACTATAAGCAAAAGTTCAATATTAAAAAGCACTGTTTAAAAATATATTATGACCTCATCAGAAATGTATACAGAAATAATTTTGGATTATTATAGAAATCCGAAGAATTTTGGTGTGCTTGAAAATCCTAGTGCTTCTGCAAGAGATACTAATCCGCTTTGCGGCGATATTATAGAGATGCAATTCGTTGTAAAAAATGGTCTTATCACTGATGTGCGCTACAACGGAAAGGGCTGCGCTATTTCGCAAGCTTCTGCCAGTATGCTCACCGAAATTGTAAAAGGTAAATCTGTAAAGGAATCTATACAGTTTGATAAGTCAGAAATAGTTGATTTGTTAGGTATTCAGATTTCGCCTGTACGCCTTAAGTGTGCATTGCTGTGCATGAAAGTGATGAAGCTGGCACTTTACAATTATCTTGGAGAAGACTATAGTGCAGAAAAGTGAAACAAAATGACAGATATTATTAGATTAGAAGTTTTTCCAGTTAACAGTACTTCTAAGTACTGTATGAGCTCTGATAAAAATTTGGGTGATGACGTAAGTTTACAGAATATACCTCTAAGTAATGGAACCACTAATCTGCGATTTATGGTAAAATGGCTTGAAGATCCGAATCATGATGGTATTCCAAGAGTTGTTAGCATCAAAAAAATAGGAGAGTATTTTTTGTCAGGCAGAAGATATAGTCCATTGTCAGTCTACTCTGCTATAGTTGAATTGCCTATAGAATATTTTGATTCTTACAAGACAAGCATAGACAAAATGAAAGATTATAAAATTAGGATTCCTTCATAGTAAGTGAGAACAGATGGCACAGAAAAAATATAAAATTTCTATGGTAATTGGTGAAAGCAATTGCATTGACAGAAGTATATTTGTAAAGTCATATTTAGATGAAATTGAACGTTGTGCTATAGATATTGATTTTTATCCGAATGCTGATAAGGTTTCTCACATACCAACTAAATTTCAATTATCAATACATAGACCGCTTTACAAGCATCTTCAAGTGCTTCTAGAGAAGCATAAGGTAATCATTGGATGTACTACGTATAACAAACTACAGGAACGTGGTATAGTTTTTCCTGATCTTAATCTTTACAAAAAGAGTCCTTATAAACAGCCTATGTGTTATTTTATATCAACTAGTGCACTGAATGTATTCAAAGAAGAAATCGAAGGTAAGAATATTTTTTTAAAAGGTCAAAGAATAGAATAGTTTCTTTACAGTTCAAGATGTTGAAGTAATTGAACCGCCTGATGCTTCTACCTTTTCTTTAGCACTCTTTGAAAAGCTTTCTACTATTATGTCTACAGGTCTCGTAAGCTTTCCTGTTGCAAGAAGTTTGTCGAAGCCCAATTCTCTGAGATTTATCTTTATTTTCTCCTCAGCCTTTCCAGCAGTAGAAGTAGACGCTAAGGCTATCCTGTTTACATCAATAAGATTTATAACCTTAGTTTCTTTTGTGTTTTTAGGAACAAAGCCCTTATAGCCTAAATGCCGTGGTGCTTTCCTTAGCACATATGATATCTTATGATCTTCTGTATCAGCGTAACCTTTTCCACCATGAGAACCTCCACCTCTATGTTTCTTCTTTGAACCGTAGCCGTGGGTATGACTGCCTCTCATTTTTCTAGTTTTTCTTAATCTTATTGCCATTTAGTTTCACCATTATATTTCATTCTTTCTATCAGTTTGTTTATAGCTTCTCCACAGTAACCTAGATCACCATTAGGATACCTTCTCTTTTTTAAACTATTTCTAGGAGGACACAACCCTACACTTGATTTTGGTCCTGGTTTAAAGATTTTTTGATTATCCTCAGAAATTTCTCCCCATGCTACAAGACCCTCTATTTTCTTAATCATTCCCATAAAATATTGGTTATTAGGTAATATCACAATAGAATTATTTTTTTTAAGGCCGAGTATCTTCATTGTATCTTTCATATCCTTCCTTACTTTAGGAAAACCATGTAATCTTATAACTGCTACTGCTTTAGTTGTGATACTTCATCACCCTCCTTATCGTATTCAGTCCTACTCTCAACAGCGGTCATATACTCATCTTCTTTTTCATACTGTTCTTCTTCCACTTCAGATTTTTCTTCTTTTTCAATAGCTTCTATATACTCGTCTCCTTTCAACTTTCGCTCTACTTTTACATCTGAAATCATCTTTGTTTTTGCTGCATTTTTGAACGCTAGGTATAATGCCATAACATAATTCAACCTTGTACGTGTATCACCAGCACTTGTTGACCATATATCAGTTATACCTGCCAACTTCATTATCTTTTTTCCTTCATCATTTATACATAATCCAATTCCTTTTGGAGCAGGCAGTAGAACAGTAAGTACAGAGCCAGTTTTACCAGTTATTTTCATTGGTACAGAGTGTGGTTTTCCACATATACATTCCCAAGAACCACATCCTCTTTTAACAGGAACAATGTTAAGTTTCGCTGCTTTCAATGCCTTGTTGATAGCAGTACTATGCTCCTTAGAATATGCTTTTCCTATACCAAACCAGCCATTACCATTTCCAACTACTACAACAGCTGATATCCTATATCTTCTTCCTGACTTATGCATTTTTGCAGTACGCCTTGTTGGAGTTCTTTTTATACCACCACCCTTCCCAGGTGTTCCCCCTATAAGCACTATCTCATTTTTAAGATCAGGCAAAAGTTTATCAATTATCTCAGATTCTTTTATTTTTTTACCTGATTCGAATATATCTTCTAGTGTTATCTGTCCAGCCATTACTGCTTTTCCAAGCTCTGTTCTGGGAACCCATTCTGTCATATTTACTTACCTGTCATTATTTTATTTACCTACCGTTATCTTTTCTTTAATCTCATCAAAATGTTCTGGAAGTTTTTCAATTTCAAGACCTGACTTCATAAGAGCTGAAAATTGATTTTTATATTTTTGTTTATCGATCCTACTTGCATAGTTGGCTATATGTTCGCCGCGTAATCGTTCTATAGGAACTTCTTGTCCTGCTACCATGAGGCCAGCATCTCTTGCTCCTTGAGCAGCTGAGAATAATACAGACGAAGGTTTTTGTAAACCTAAGTCAAGTATAGACTCATTGATACCTTTTTTAACAGCATTAACCCCTATTTGTAGACCACATAGGTATGCAGCAGGTGTACTTCCACAATGACCTTTCCAACCATGTTTTTTCAGATTTTTTGATATCTCTTCTAGTATAGTTTGGTCTCCCTCAGGAGAATATGTAACAATTTGTATGTGAATATTGTTTAAGGCTTTACGTACCACAAAGCGTGGTTTATTTGATTTAAGCAGTGTCAATCGCTGTCTGTAGTCAGTTTTACTCTTACGTCTACGTCTAAACATTGCCCTGTACATTTCTAATAATCTGCATAGATAAATTTAAATGTGGCATTCCACCTACTTTTGACGGTTTGCTGTTCACATAATGGACCAATTAGTGACTATTTCAGCTATCAGTCGCACAGCAAGATGGGATGTCGTATCCTGAATATCATAATTTGGGTTTACTTCCATGATATCCATTCCTATGAGATTTTTTGATTTTGGTAAATTTTTTAATATATAGAGCAGTTCTCTGGGGTATAAACCAAAAGGTACAGGTGTACTGACGCCAGGTGCAAATGCAGGGTCAATTACATCCATATCAATTGAAATATAGACAGATTTACCGAGACTAGAAATTATTTTTTTAAGGTTTTTTTCGATATTTTCATGGTCAATAGACTGCGTACGAATATGATTCTTTTTGAGATTTTTCAGTTCTTCTACTTCTGGTGCGCGAACTCCGATTTCAACGCTCTTATCAAAATCAAGGTTTTTCAGGTGACTGATATCACAAACCACAGAACCATAGTATTTTTTCGAAGAACATATAAAATCAGGATGTGCATCAAAATATAGTATGCTAAATTTTTTATCAATAGCTCCTAAAATTTCTGCTGTTATTGAATGATCTCCGCCCAGCGTTATTGGAATTTTACTGTCGATAAGAATATTTCGAATGATTTTTTGAATATTTTCCTTTTTGACATTTCCATAGTCAAATATCTTGACTGGTCCGGAAATACTTTCTGCAGTCGATTTTTTACCACCGTGATGAAATACTTCACGTTCCACTGAAACTTTTCTTATCCTATTTGGTGCTAATGATGTGCCTTTTCGCATACTCATTGAACCAGACTCATCAGGCGCACCAACTAATACAAATCTGGTATTCTTGTAATCAGAATTGTGCCATGCGAATTTCATAATAAAAGCCTTAGTAAATTATTTAAGTACTGAAATATATAGGGATAGAATGTCAACAGTAAAGATATATACCACATCAACTTGTCCATGGTGCGTTAAAGCAAAAGAGTTTTTTAAACAAAATAATGTAAAATATGAGGAAATTGACGTACAAAAAGATCCTAAAAAGGCAGAGGAAATGATGGAAAAAAGTGGACAAATGGGTGTACCTGTTATAGAGATTGATAAGAAGATTATCGTAGGCTTTGACAAGAATGCAATAAAAGCTGCTTTGAAAATATGAAGAAATTACTTAGTTTTTTTGCTAT
>CAYMYT010000005.1:9775-14106 GCA_964394755.1 uncultured archaeon | reverse complement strand
ATTCCATAAATATAGGATATTTTTATCAAAATCCTTAAACAAAAACTCAAATGCTTCCTTCTCGCGTCTATGTTTTTCTTTATCATGAATTCCATCCCAAGGTGTGATATCACCAACAATGGATTCAGCAAGATCATGAATCAGTGCCATTTGTATGCATTTATTTTTATCTAGTTTACCATCTGCAAGCAACAAAGCCATAACAGCTGTCCTGAATGAATGATCAGCAACAGATTCTGGATTCTTTACTTTGTATAGGACCCAACCTCTTCTTTTCAGAGTTTTTAGTTTTCCTATTGATAGTAATAAGTCGACAATGTTCATGTTATGTTCTAATATGGGAAATAGAATTTAAACATGTAATGCAAATTACAAGTATGGAAAATGTTATTATTTTCGGCGGTGGTATATCAGGTTTGACAGCTGCTATATACTGCGCAAGGGCAAATCTTAAGCCTGTCGTAGTAGTGGGAATGGCACCTGATCAATTGAGCACTACTACTATGGTTGAAAACTATCCAGGCTACGAAAATGGCATACTTGGGCCTGAACTAACAAAAGTTACAAAGGCACAGGCGCAACGTTTTGGTACACGTTTTATCGAAGAAGATTTAGAACAATTTGAAGTTACTAAAGATGGTTATTTTACCGCTTATGTTGCAGGACAAAGAATCGACGCAAAAACTGCAATTATTGCGACAGGTGCATCGCCACGTATGTTAGGAGTAAATGGAGAGAAAAAATATTTTGCTCGTGGTGTAAGCACATGCTGCACATGCGATGGTGCCTTTTATAAAAATAAAGATGTTATAATTATTGGAGGAGGCGATACTGCAATGGAAGAGGCACTTACAATGACACATCATACTAACAAAATTACCATTATACATAGAAAAGACGAGTTCAGAGCTAGTAAGATAATGCAGCAGCGTGTTACTGAAAACTCAAATATAAAGATAATGTGGTCCACCACTATAGAGGAGATAATCGGAGACGAAAAAAAAGTTACTGCTGTGAAATTGAAAGATCTCAAAACAAACTATATTTCAGAGAGACCAGTAGACGGGATCTTTCTAGCAATAGGCCATATTCCTAATTCCAATGTTTTCAAAGGTATTGTCGATATGGATGAAAATGGTTATATTAAAGCTGATCCTGTTACCATGCAAACAAATATTCCTGGGTTGTATGCAGCAGGCGATGTACAGGATGCTATATACAGGCAAGCTGTGACAGCAGCAGGCACTGGCTGTGCTGCTGCAATACAAGTTGAACGTTATTTATCAAAGACTGGAAAGTAGGATTTGTACTTTTTTATAGCAAAACCATCTCTTCTGGTTTTGGTGGTAGGAGTCCTGCGACGGTTGGACGACTATATAGTAAACCAAGTAAAGATTACGCAGATTTGCTAGTAGGAGTCTGCGTAGCTGACGACTATAAATATTTTTCTTAGAATTTTATGCATGACAGTTTTACCTGAACCTGAAATACGAACAAAACCTAAACCAACTGGAGTTGACGCTAAAACTGATCCAGCCCTTCTAACAGCAGGCCGTTATGGAACTGATGATACGATATCAATTTTTGGCGCTAACAAAACATTTGAGTACATACTAAAGACACAAGGTTATTCTGCTGAAGTTCTAAGTGAGCTATATCCTGATGTTGTACCCCCAGAAGATGCTCGTATTCTTAGTGAAACTGCAAATCTAAGATACGTTGATCCTTTCAGAATCAGAAAGCTTGAACAAAAAACAGGACATGATATTATAGCCATAAATACAGCATGGGAAGAGGTTGTAACACCAAGAAGCAAACGTGCCCCATCTCATATAAACAAAATCAAAACAAGCGCAGATTCTACAGAGCCTGCAAAGGCACTTCAACTGAAAGAAGGTTTAGAAGTGATCGCAGATTCAGTAGAAAATCTTCGTGATATAATTTTAGAGAGAGCCCTTGAATGGGATAGTATTCCACATATGGATCAATCACATCTTCTTGATGCATTACCAACAGTGGTTGGTAGACCTTTTGTACATTATGCAGAAATGCTGCAATCAGATCTTTTTTTTGCTAAATTCGTTTACGAAAATTCTATCATAGGAAAATGGTCTGATGCAACAGGCAACTATCATTCAGCAACTGATATGGGTCTTGACGGCAGAAAAATTGAAGAAGCATTTTGCAACAAAGTTGGAATAAAAAACATGAAAGCAGCTGCGCAGATCCCTGGAAGAGAGTATATGATGGATATATATTATGTTTTGCTACGTTTTGCAGAAACATCCAGAAATATTGCTGATTACATACGGTGGGGTAGGGGTAGTGATGTATCCATATTTAATTTTCCTCTTGGTGATAAAGGATCCTCTGCTATGCCACATAAGGACGCTAAAGGTGGCAACCCTAGAGCTGAAGAGCAGACAGGATCTCTAGATAACTATATGAGAGGTGTTATGGCAGCTGCAATGTCATCCTGTAGTATGGACTATGCTCGTGATCTAACAGGTTCAGCTGTTGATAGAATAAATACAGAGGATAGTTTCAAGTTTCTTGATCATTCTGTAAGAAATCTTGCCGGTGTAGTGTATAAGTTGATAATCGTTCCTGAACGATGTGAAGAACGTGTAACACGTTCTTACGGTGTTGTTACGTCGCCGCGGTTTCTTGCATATTTAACAGATTCCAGAAAACCAAATGCAATGCCAAGGAGTGAAGCTCATGATTTGATTGGCCAACTGGCTACACAAGCTTATTCGAATAAGAAAATGTTTGTAGATGTTCTCCTAAAAAATGAAGAAATATGCAATAGGATTCCAAAAGAAGATATTTTGAAGATGGCTGATCCTTTCACTTACATAGGACAAAGCCGTGAAATTATACATGATGTATATGACGCTTACCACGGAAAAAAGACTTTTTCTTCATTTTGTTCTTAATTTGTCAAATTCTTGTGCAATGATATTAGAATATACTTCATAGTCTCCTATCCTGCCTAATGTTTCTTCTATCATATCCATTCCGACTACAAGTGTTGTTGCTGAAGTAGGCATTAGTACACTATATTCGTTACAATTTTCAGGATTCTGAATTTCTATGTCTAGTTCTACTTTACCTTGAACAATTAGAGGCTTTCTAAGGACCATCTTAAATGGCGTCTTAAAGTAAGTTTTTCCGTTTGAAAGATCTGATACACTACTATATTCCAAAAACTCACATAGTACTGCATCATATTCTTTATCAGTACCTATTAGTAAAACAGGATCTCCTTTTTCTACATCATAATTTTTCAAATTCATTGGATCTCTTACCATTGTATAGAGTAATTGTGATCTTGGCCAACTATTTCTTAGTTCAGTAGGTAAATTCTTAGGATATTCCATTTCATTAAGTTATGTGTAAAGCTCTTATAGCAAAACCAGAAAATAAACAGTAGATGTTTCTGGTTTTGCTAGTAGGAATCCAAGAAAATTATACCCAAATTCTTTTCTTGGATGACTATAAAATATTGAAGTAGACCTCAAACTAGTTCCTAATGTAAATGTAGAAATTATTAAACAAATTATAGTCGTCCAACACAAGAATGATTTTTGAGTAAAATCATTCGGTGCAGAAGAACTCACTGAGTTCTTCTAGCAAAAGAATCCAGTGTAGTTTTTGTTGGACTCCTACTAGCAAACCAAATAAAATTTCCTGAATCTTTACTTGATTTGCTATAAGCAGGTTTAAAAAAATCATTTGCTGTAAATAATTTCTTTCAATTTCTCTATTGGGATACGATCTTCTTTTGAAATTGCTGCTATTGCTCTGTCTAAAGATTCTGAATCTCCTTCTTTTTCAAAAATCCTGAAGGCTTTGTATCGATCATTTTTTATAAGCGTTTTTACTGCCTTTTTATTAATTGGATCATTTTCGTTTCTAGAAATATGATAAGCTCTTTCTGGGTCAGTTCCTAGGAGTTCCTTTACGGGTGTTGCATAGTGATTGTTATTTTCGTTTTTTTCCTGTATAGGAATTGAATAAACTTCATATTGATCATCTTTAATATTCATATGAACTTCTATTGCTTTTGATAAGCCATCTATATCTCTATAAGCTCCCAAAGCTGCTAAACGCAAAAAATCCAATTGATCGCCTTTCATAACTTCTGATCCCACTTCTACTAAACCATCAAAATCTACTACACGTTTGAAAAATCTATAAGCACAATATATATTATCTTTTATAAGTTTTCTTCTAGCTTCCTTTTGACCTTCGTCATCCTTTGCATACCTGAAAATTGCGTATGCGTTTTTTGTATCAACTTCTATAAGTTTTTCTCTGGCTTCTTC
>CAYMYT010000005.1:6854-9765 GCA_964394755.1 uncultured archaeon | reverse complement strand
TAGAATAAGCATAACCTTCTGTAATATCATTATTTTTTGGAATTTTATCAATACGGTAACCTAATTTTCCTAAAATGCTTCCGATGCGCTTGTCTTCTTCTTTTCTAGTTCCCATTTTTAATTCACTATTATAATAAAGTAAAATTTTATAAACGCATCCCAAAGCTTTGTATGTATTGAAGACGAATATTACAGATTATCGTGAAGATAGTACATACTCTTAACAAATATACAACATTTGTATGAATGTTTCTATCCAGCTTATTTGACTTTTTTCAGATAATTATTGAATTCTGTATTTATTTTCCTAGAACCTGCACGACCTGAATTCGTGTGGTAAAAAGGTTTTTTTCCATTAGGAGTGATTTTAACATATTCTGGTTTAAAATCACTGTCTGAATCAAAATATTCTATTTTGGTTCCATCTGGTTTTATGACTTCAAGGATAGTAGAAAGTCCGCCATCCACAGGCATTTTATATACTCTAATTTGTTCTTCAGCTATTTTTCCACTAAAATCAGAAGAATATCCATTATAAACGGTTAATTCCAATACTAATGCAAAAGGAATTAGATAATTTTTAATTGTCATAGCATTATTATCATAGAAATCCTTATAAAGTTTTTATTGTTCACTACTATATAGATGATACAATAATAAGTTTTCTGAATATAAAAACTGGCTAAAACAATTGTTATTGTGAACGGCAAGCTTTTTATTGGAGGCAAATGGGTTGAATCTCACAGTAAAGAATCGTTTACAAGTTTGAATCCTGCTACTGAAAAGTCTATAGGACGCTTCCAGAAGGGCAATGCAGAAGATGTAAAGGAAGCTATTGATGCTGCTGAGAAAGCGTATGAGAATTGGAAAACAACACCAGCGCCAAAGCGTGGTCTGATTTTATTAAAGGCAGCTGAGCTTCTTCAGAAAAATAAACCAAAACTGGCAGAAATAGTTACAATAGAGATGGGCAAGCCTTTAGCTGAAGGTAGAAGTGATGTTCAGGAAGCTATTGACGCTGCCTTATATTTTGCTGGTGAAGGCAGACGCTTGTTTGGATATACCACAACATCTGAACTCAGGAACAAATTTTCAATGACTATAAGGATGCCAGTAGGTGTGTGTGGGCTGATAACTCCATGGAATTTTCCTATTGCTATACCGGCATGGAAAGCTTTTGCTGCTTTGATATGTGGTAATCCTATTATCATTAAGCCTTCATCAGATACGCCTATGTGCGCAACTGCTTTTGTTCAGATACTAGAGAATGCAGGAATACCAAAAGGTGTAGTAAATCTTGTAACAGGTCCTGGTGATACTGTTGGAATGGAATTAGCTCGTAATAATAAAATAAAGGCAATAAGTTTTACCGGTCATCGTGATACTGGCGCTTCTATATTGAAAAGTGCAGGTTTGAAGCGTGTTGGTCTAGAATTAGGCAGCAAAAATGGTATAATAATATTAGATGATGCTGACCTATCACTTGCATTAGATGGAGCGTTATGGGGAGGTTTTGGAACAACTGGTCAAAGATGCAGTGCTACATCGCGCCTCATAATACAGAAGGGCGTAGTAGAAAAGTTTCAAACTGCTTTTGTGAATAATGCTAAGAAACTGAGAATTGGTTCTGGTCTTGATAAGAAAACTGATATCGGGCCCTTAGTAAATAAGGCAGCATTAGAAAAAGTGAGCAAATATACACAGATAGGTGTAGAGGAGGGAGCAAAACTCTTATGTGGCGGCCGTAGATACGGGAAAAAAGGATATTTCTATGAACCTACAATATTTACAAATGTTTCTACGGATATGCGAATAGCTCAGGAGGAAATATTTGGACCTGTTATAAGCATTATAGTAGTTGAAAGTCTTAATGAGGCAATAGAAGTTATTAATTCTGTTGATTATGGTCTAACATCTTCGATCTATACCAAAGATGTGAATAAAGCAATGCATGCTATTCATAACATAGAAGCTGGCATAACATATGTGAATTCGCCGACAATAGGTTCTGAAGTGCATCTTCCTTTTGGCGGCGTGAAAAAGTCCGGTAATACAAGGGAAGGTGGTATAATGGGGATAGATGAATTTAGTGAAATAAAAACTGTTTATATCGATTATTCTGGGAAATTACAAAAGGCGCAGTTTGAGTAAACACACGATCCTTTCCTAGAAGAAAGGCTCTTAATCGTATCATTCTAATATTTTCTTAGTGAGATATAATAGATAAGCGATTGTAGTCTAACGGTAGGACCTCAGCCTTCCAAGCTGATGATCCGGGTTCGAATCCCGGCGATCGCATTTCGTTGCAAAAATATCTTTATAAAGTTTTACTTAATAGTTGTATTTGATTAAAATGACTGAAATATACTTACCTTTAATAGAGCGTGCTTTTTTAGAACAAAAGACTGAAAATGGAAAACAATGCAGGAACATTGAAATTTATGTCAAAGAAAATCCAACTGTTATAAATCATGATATAAGGCAATCACCATTTTTTTGGTTGGAATATATTGGTAGTCTTAAAGAACAACAATATGTAAAAATAGCTGATGAACAAAATCCAATAGTGTCCCCTTCTGCTGGCGCTATCTCATTCTTTTACGATTCTAATGGTGAAATACGATATGTTGCAATGGCGCAAAAAGACGCTGAAGCGCCAAGAGATCCTGGATTTAGAGTGCCTAGAAACGGATTCCCACAAAGCGATAACGATTGGTATACAATGGATCATCTTTATAGGAAAGCTTATGAAGAAGGCCTTATTTTTACAAAAAATTATGAACTTGTTTTGCCTAAGGATGGAAAACATAAGGATAAAATAGTTGAATATGCTAAATTGTTAGAGAGCAAAACACCTCTGAAAATAAAGGGTAGTGTTGAAGTAGAAATAGAATTTATAGATGGTTTGGAT
>CAYMYT010000005.1:450-6844 GCA_964394755.1 uncultured archaeon | reverse complement strand
GAAACACAGCAAAAATACGAGAGAAAGGGTATTTTGAATCTGACACCAGAAACTGGCTTAAATTTTATCAAACCGATGATAGTCAAACACCCTATAGAAGAATTACTTCTCATCGATGCTGAAACAAAACCAAACGGAGAACTGATAGGAAGAGACTATTGTATTATTGATCTTGAGCATTTACAAGGTAAAGTATTTGGCGATCCTATACATGAAATAGTCCACAGTATAAAAAGAGGTGATGAATTTCTTAAGAGCGTGCATATATCTGAACGCGATGATAAATTCTTGACAGACAAAGTACCACGATCAGTATTGTGTCAATTCGATTACAAGGGTAAACCTGTTTACCCATTAGACTGGATGGATGAAAGCTATCAATTTTTGTCTGATAAAGAGGTTCAGAAATCATTTCTTTCTCACCAAGACCAGAAAAAATTGTTTAGATGGTCTGCACTTGAGAGGAGTTTGAAAGTTAGGTGATGATATGCATAATACTTGTTTAGTAGGTCTAGATAGAGATGGTACAATAAATGTGGATCCAGGTTATTTCGGCAAAGATGATGACTGGAAAGAGCAATTGGAAATTTATTCTGGTGTAACCGAAGGGATCAAAAAATTAAAATCATATTATGGGGTTAAAGTAATTGTTGCAACAAACCAAGCGGGTGTAGCAATGGGTTTTTATGGAGTTGAGAGGGTAAAAGAAATTAACGAATATATAGATCAACTATTAAGGGCACAGGGCGCTTTTCTTGATGGGTGGTATTTCTCCTGTTTTGTTGATAAAAAATATGCAAAAATACATGAATTAGTTGATCATAATTGGGTAAACGACAACACTGATGAAACAAAACCAGGCATTGGAATGCTACGAAGAGCTGCAAAAGATCTTGGATTTACTTTAGAGTCGCTTGCTGTAACAGACAATTTATCCAGAATATATTTTATAGGTGACCGTGTAAGTGATGTAAAAACAGGCTTGAATGCTAAAGGAAAATCTGTACTAGTTACGGACGGCAAAAATAACAATGATTACAAGAAAGCAAAAGATATGTTAAAAGAGTATCCTGAACGAATATTTTTTGCTGACAATTTTTTATCTGCAACTGAAATGATACTCTCTGACCACAGATACGTGGTTAGAACTATCTGAATATTTACTTAAGGCTATACAATAGTGTCAATTACTTTCAAGAAGATAATTAGGTTGGTAAAATGTCTGATATTTTAATAGGGTTAGATAGAGATGGCACCATAAACTATGGTATAGATTATCTGGGTAAGGATGATAATTGGAAAGAAGAAGTAAGCATCTACCCTGGTGTAGTAGAGGGGATCAAAAAATTGAAGTCTTTAGATGGTTCTAAGGTAATTGTAGCAACAAATCAATTAGATGTAGCAAGAGGTTATTTTGGAGTTAATAGAGCGAAAGAAATCAACCAGTACATAGATGAGTTGCTAAAAGTGCAAGGTGCATATCTTGATGGTTGGTACCTCTGCTATACTGTTAGCAAGAACTACGCAAAATCAATGGGTTTAGATGAGAATAATCCTTGGATAAGAGATAATGATTTAAGAAAACCAGGAATTGGAATGCTTCGAATAGCTGCAAAAGACATGGGGTTTAATCTTAAATCACTTGCTATGAAAAATGATAATTCAACTGGAATATATTTTATAGGTGATCGTGTAACTGATGTACTGACAGGCCTTAACGCCAAAGGAAAATCCGTTTTTCTTCTAAACGGTAAAAATAATAATGAGTATAAGAGAGCAAGAAAAATGTTAAATAAGTACTCTAGAAAAATATATTTTGCTTATGATTTTCTAGCTGCAGCTGAAATGATTATATATGATCAGAAAACTTATTCTGACGCAAATAACAAACAATTAACAGGAAAATTACCTTTATGAACCCTATACAAATAGGCATATGGTCTTTCATTTCCCATATTACTTTTCACATACTCAATAGCATTTTTTACAAAATCAGGCTTCCCATTATTCCATCTATGATCCCAGCCCTCAATACCACCATTAAAAACATAATCAACAAATTTTTTAAAATCAGAGCGCATTATAGCATATTTATCAAAATTTACGACTTTTTTTGCAGGATCCCATTCCACATCAATTTCATTTCCATGTTTTGTTTGAAGTGTTGATTTGTATTTACCAGTAGCTAGTTCAGCAATAAAATTACAGAAAACATTTGTTGAAATAGAAAGATCTCCAACTGACAGCTCTTCTACAGAACCATTATAACCGGCATTAATTGTTCCATTTTTTCGAGTTGCTAATCTATAAGTCATCTTTTTGCCTCTAATCTATAATCAGATCTTCCTTGTATATCTTATGGAAGATGTGATCTTGAACCCGTCCTTAATGGATTTTATTGAAGGACGTGTTCCAGATAAAATTGCGATAAAGTTTATCTGCAGAAATCCTTATAAGGATTTCTGAGATGACAAAGATGTCTATTTACATCTTTGATCATAAATCTTTTGGCTTTTGTTGTGCTGAAAATATTAATATAATCTCTGGCCTATTGGAACATTCATTTCAGGCTTAATCAAAACACAGTGGCCTTTCTCATCTGGAACCCCAAGAGTCAGAACTTCTGATACAGCTGGCCCAATCTGTCTTGATGGAAGATTTACAACACATAGAATTATTTTATCTTCAAGGTCTTCTTTCCTGTAGTTTTGCACCAGTTGGGCGCATGATCTCTTTACACCGAGTTCACCAAGATCAATCTCAAGTTTGTACATCGGCTTTTTTGCCTCAGGAAAATCTTCAACTCCAATGATTTTTCCAACCCTAATATCCAACTTAGTAAAGTCTTCAATTGTTGCCATGTAATCTCTAACAAGTTTATGCTTATATCTTTGAGTTTAATGGTGGCTTTAACCATTTAGTGTTTTAATCAATTCATCACTTTGTTTTACTATTTCTTCAAGACTTCCATTCTTGTTCATTAAATTATAGGATTTTTTTAATGATTTGAAATAATCCAGAAGTATATCTTCATGCCTATATTGCACCATGTTGTTTATCAGTTCAACTATACCACTGTGTTCCAGAGTATTTTGATATATATCTGGGTTATCTAGATTGTCCACAATTTTTTTAATATCTCCGCTAAAAATACCGTAGGTAATCATACGCCCTAAAGCATGATGTGGACCTTCAAATTCCATAAAATCTGTTGGTTTAACACCCCTAAGTTTTGCTAGTTCACCTAGAGCGAGAAGGCTTACATCAGTGATAGTACCATTACTATCAAATCCAGTACCATATAGATCTTCCCATGATTTTCTGGTATTTTTTATTTCATCATTGCCCAGATGATCTTTATCCTCTTCAAACATCCTATATAATTCTTCTTTCTTACCGTTTTTTATTTTCTTACAAATATCCGAAAGAATATTATTATATTCCTTTGCATAAGCAGTGACAAAATTATTTTTCATTATCGTTACTGCATATGTATCTAAGTTGAGTCCAAGTGGTCTCATCGCAAAAAGATACTTTGCACTATCCATATGATTAAAATGAAGGCATCTTTTTCTAAAAATAGTCTCATTACTTAACTCTAACCCTGCCATAGAAAATCCGACAAGATGTGTTCCTCCTTGTATGTACATCGCTATCCTATCGTGCTCTTCTGGAGAATTGATATGTTTTATTTTTAGACCAATAGATGCGAATAAATTTTGTAAAATACTTTCAGCTGTTTGACCATCTAATTCATAGTCAATTACTGGAACAGTAATTAGATTCCGATCTTTCAAATCTGTTTTACCACTATGCATTGGATGAAATTCTACTATTCGCGCTGTCTTTGGTGCATATATCTTTTCTTCTTCAGCCACCATTTCTTTAGATGAAGATGCACTACCCAGAATAACATTTTTTTTGAAATACGGATGCATTTCCTGCAAAACAGTTTTGATATCTGAAGTAGGCACATATAATAGAACCACGTCTGCATATTTTGCAAGTTCTGCATTACTATTGCATATTTGAGCATCAGAACCGGTATAAAGCTTTTTTAGTTCAAATGTATCTTTATCATAAACACTCACAACATTTCCTTGTTTGATAAATTCTGGAACGTACATTCGTCCTAATCCACCAGCTGCTCCACTTACTCCAATTTTCATCAGATTACTTTTAGGAAAAGTTTTTAAGACTAGCTTACAATTTTGTGAAGAACCACTAGTCAATTTACCAGACCAGAAAACTTACAGTATTACACCATATCCAATAAGATGCCATCTTCCTCCTACACGAGCAGCTATTGCCACCTTATCGTTCTTGTCTGCACATACACGCAATTTCAATTTTGTTTCTATTGTACTACTATAGCTGCTTGTTACAACACCTAGTGTTTTAGCTATAGTAGATGTTAGAAGTAATGTGTCACCTGTTTTTATTTGCTCAATCTTATGGGAACCTTCAACACCTATTACATGGTCAAAAAGTTCTACCTTAAGTTTTAGTGCATCCCATATAGGAGGTAAGTTGCTACTACCTGCAATATTGCCCACTAGCATGTCACCTTTTGTTAATGCAGGGTCAAGTTCAGTTTCTAGTGCGATAAGGCATCCAGGCTTTGCTTCAGGCATACTGCGTGTACCCTGCTTTATTCCAGTAATTTTTGTACGTATAGGTTTTAGACCACCTGGTCGTATTTCAATTTCTTCTCCTTCTTTCAAGACGCCTTGTGTTAGAGATCCTCCAAGTACACCACCAACCAGATCTTCAATAGCTGTACCAGGTTTATTTACATCAAAACTTCTAGCTACAAAAAATTTTGATGTTTGATCTAATTTGCGGTCTGGCGTTGGTATGTAATTTTCTACTGCTTCTATCAGCATATCTATGTTAGCTTTGTTGATAGCACTAATCGGTATAATAGGAGCGTTTTCTGCAACAGTACCTTTAACAAAATTTTTAATTTCTTCATAATTCTGAATAGCTTTTTCTTCACTTATCAGATCTATCTTACTTTGAATAATAACAATTTTTTTTATTCCAACTATATCCAATACTTTTAGGTGTTCTGCAGTTTGTGGTTGTGGACATCGCTCATTTGCAGCTATAACCATTATTGCACCATCCATAAGTGAGGCACCACTTAGTACTGTTGCCATTAGAGTTTCATGTCCAGGAACATCTACGATGCTGATTGCTCTTTTAGGCTTTGTATCTGAAAAACAACCAAGACATTTTTCACTTACACTATAGTTTTGACAACTTTCACAAAAATAGAATGTTGAATCTGCATAACCCAACCTTATGGTTATACCACGTTTGAGTTCTTCACTGTGGACAGACGACCATTTACCTGTAAGAGCTTCTGTAAGAGTAGTCTTACCATGATCAACATGACCAACTATACCTAATGTTAGCTCAGGCACAAGGCCTTTGATTTGTACAATCTGTTTCTTTTCTTTTTTTACCGATCGTTTTTTAACAATTTTTGCTTTCACTTAAAAAATCACCTATTATTGTATGGGATAATTTCTACTAATATTTGAAATATAAAGAATAAAACCACGAAGAATTTGTCCTTATCGTCTTTCCTTCTTCTTTTCTTCCTTTGGAACTGCAGGTATTAACTCATCTAGAGTCTTTTCCCCTTCCTTTAC
Source organism: uncultured archaeon (assembly GCA_964394755.1). Classification (GTDB taxonomy): domain Archaea; phylum Aenigmatarchaeota; class Aenigmatarchaeia; order GW2011-AR5; family GW2011-AR5; genus CAYMYT01. Next base: position 1,184 of record CAYMYT010000005.1, on the reverse strand, counting down.
GATTTTGCAGTTTATTTGCATAGTATCTAAATCTATTACATTTCCTCTTATCATCTTCTTTTTCCTTAGACCCTCGATTTTCTTAGGTTTAGATTTCTTTTTCTTTCCACGAATCTTGCCGGAAAAACCAAGACCTTTTTCAAGTAGAAGTCTTTTTTTTGTGATACCTTCAACATCTGGTCGCATTGGAAATCCACTTGTGTCAGTGCCTCCAGTTATCTGTAATTCATAACCTGGTAAAGCTGGTATTTCAATGACGTCGGAGATTTTTTTTCCTATTGGTGCATCTCCTTCGATTTGCCATGACTTTCCTTTACTACCAATAACAAATTTTGCCATGCCTAACATTATATGAAAGCATTTTAATAAGTTACGATTAGTTACCTGTGAAATAAAAGTCACTCTACGATGCTATTATTTATGTATAATTAATAGATAATCAAAATGATAGACAAAAAAACAATTCTAATAGCATTGATTATTATATCTATTATTATCCTCAGCTTTCAGATAACGAAGAATTCTACAGATCCTTTTGGACCACCAAAAGGACTTTCACCAAATTGTGGTCCTGAATATAGGTATTATTTTGATATTGTTATAAACTCAAAAGAAGATTTCGTTAATTTTATCAAGGCACATGAAGTAAATGAATCTATTATACTGGAAAAAGAAAATAAGTGGATTCAATTAGATAATTTTAGGAACAGAGACCAATATACAACTTACGAAAA
>CAYMYT010000005.1:0-440 GCA_964394755.1 uncultured archaeon | reverse complement strand
TTAATTGGAGCAAAGTATTGGATGGGGTTAAAGTGAAAAATAATTTTTCTAGAACTATTTATATTCTTGAGTATAAGCCACAAGGATGTGGTGTATATACTTTGAAGATGAGTAATAATGGCTATGTTTCACTTTATGGGTGTTGTGGCAAATAATCCACACCAAATAAGTGAACTTGGTGGGCATTGTTAGTATTTATTTCTTTGCTACCCAATGGATAGACAATGCTTGAAAATAAAACATTTCAATATAAAATAACGTATGATGAAATGAATGATTGGGTATCGTTCAAAAAAGATGTTATCGAGAAGTACGATTTGAAAATTCATGGATTATATAGTACTGATAAAGAAGTCGCAAATAATGGAAAAGAAGTTGCATATCTGGTATCAGTAAATGCTCTACCCTATGAAATAGCTGAAATATGTGCGAAATATAAA
>CAYMYT010000004.1:18510-22808 GCA_964394755.1 uncultured archaeon | reverse complement strand
AAATCCATTCTTAGCAAATACTTTCTTTGCGAAAGAAAGTATTTGTCTGGAATACGCTATACATCAAGCGTATTCAAGATCATCTTGAGAAGTCTTAGAGACGTCTAAGATGACAAAGATGTTTGACATACAAATATCTTTGATCATGTCTTCCAATAAACATATAGGGAAGACCTGACATTTCCAAAGAAACTCTAGTAACTTTAAATATCATAGCGCATACTATACATATGCTTACTCCATTAGAGTACAAAGTTCTAAAGATAGTTGGTGATCATCAGCTTCTTTCTAAGCTAGAACTAAAAAAAGCTATGAATGGAATATCTTCTTCAGTTCTTGAAACCACTACACAGGATCTTGCAAAGAAAAAAATGATTGCAGCAATAAATCCAATAGGTTATACATGCTTTGTGATAACACAACAAGGTGCAAGAGCCTTAACCGACTAATTTTAGACTTTTTCGCAAAGAAAACATACTTCTATATTCTTTGAAGCGAAGAATTCCATCATTGGCAGTGTATATATCTGGCATTACCACTAGTCATAGACTAGTGGTGTGCAAGATGTTAAGAACCACTGTTGTAATACCAGTGGTCACTAACCAATTTCAAGATGCCACTGGTCTATGACCAGTGGTTCTTCACACCAGGTTTACTAAGATCGCTAAAATCTTGCAACCCATGGATCTCTGAACAGTGGTGGTGTGCGAGATGTTAAGAACCACTGCTGTAGTCAGATACTACTAAAATATTTTATAGGAATGCCACCATACCGTGAACATCAAAAGCATCTTCTAGATATTTAACATCTTCTACTAGCATTTGATTACATAGACCTAAAATGTTTTTATCTTTTCTGGTAGGACTATAGTTGTAATCATATTGCAAATATCACAGCCCTGTGGTGTAGACGTTTTAAACGTGCAAAATGGTCAAGCATAGCTGGCTCTGGAACGATTAAATAGGGAAACCAGCTGACGTAGGTTCGAATCCTGCCAGGGCTATTCGTTAAAAACACCATCAGATCTTCTTAATATATCTGTGAGAAGATATCATCAAAGATCTTATATTTTAAAGATCTTTATGATCTCAGAAACATTATATGTTTCTGCAGATGATCTAGAACACACCCTTTGTCATCAAAGATGTTTGCATACAAACATCTTTGTGATCTCAGAAAGTCAGTAGTTTTGGGCGTGTTCCAGATAAAAATACAAAGAAAGAGTAAAGATATTATAAAAATACAAAAAAAGAGTAAAGATATTATGGATAGAGTAACAAAAACGCGCATACTAGCAATCTTCATTGTAGGAATGTTTGTTGTCTCATCAGTCGGTATTTTTTTTACAGGGGCACCATCTACACCAGAATCACAGCCAAAGATTACACAAACTTCACCTATAGTTGATGGTGAACTCGACACAGAAACAGAATCATTCTATATTCAACGAGGCTTCACTATTTTAAAAATATATTCTGAAAGCTTTCCATCCTATGTAGACAGTCTGCCAGATAATTTTCGAACACCATCAGGTCAGATACAGCTTATTGTAGAAAAGATTCAGTCAGCTGACAGAAGAGCTGTCGTATTCAATATAGGAAATAATATTGGGCTTGATAGTGAAAATCTCACACAAGAAAGTGTATTAACATCACTTTGTAACGTATTGCTAAGCACACCACCAGAATGCATTCTGAAGAATGTATCGTAGCTCTTTCCAATATTCCCACGCAGAGCGGACCAACGCTTTTAAAGTTTTCTATATTAGATATTTTGGTGGGATTATTGTGGGTATCAAATATCTAGCTAATGGAAAATGCATGTTTAGAAAATGTTTTGAATCAACAAGACAGTTAGTGCCTGGATTTTACTCGACTAGAAATTTGGATGTAGACTTAAAGTCCGACGGTAGAGATGGCAGCAAGTACAGGTATAATATAAAATTAGTATCTGACGATGTTGATACAATGATGGGAATATACAAATCTATTATAAGGAAATCTAGTTGCAATTTACGATTATTACCTTAGCACGGCAGACTTTTAAATTCTCTGCGGTAATTATGAAGATTAGTATGAACAATGCAAGTGTTACAGCATCTGGAAATAACAAAATGGCGTACAGCTTAAGCACACCGTTCAAATCTAATAAGAAATTGGAGATTGGTTCTTATCAACACAAAACCGCAACTGGAAACTTAAAGCTTGAAAGAGAGTTTCATAAAAACTACAGGTATTCTATAAATCTAGAATCAAAAAATAATCGTGATATTAACGAACTATATACTCTTGTAAAAACAGGTAAAATTAAGCCAACAACTATCGACAGGTATGCTTAGCTAGATTTCAACGTATTTTCCATTTCTTCGATATCTTTCTTAAATCTCATCAACGTCTTAGGTATATCTTTATCTTCTACAGTAAGGATTTTACTTAGAGCCCTTAGTATTTTTCTTTCATCCATATTACACACCTTTTATCGACTCTTTCAGCTTCTTTATAACTTCATCCAATTTTTCTTTATCTATACCATAACCCTGTGCAATTGTTTGGGTTCCACCGCCATTGCCACCCAAATCTTTGCACATTCTTGTAACAACTTCACCTACATTTATATTAGAGTCCTTGCCAGCAGAAGCAAAAACATTTATCTTATCCTCGACCCCAAAAAGTATAACTACACGCTTCGAATCTGTACAAAGTTTCTTTGATATTATTTGCAGTTTTTTTCTATCAGCACCATCTACAGAAGAAATGATAACATTGTTTTCAATTTCAAAATCTGATACATCTATCTCCATATTCCTTTTTTCAATTTCCTTTCTTTTCTTCTTCCATTCTTCGAACAGATTTTTTCCAGCATCAATTACATCACTACCTTTTACCCCAAGTATTCCCTCTACTTCCTTCAATAAAGCCTGCTTTTTAACAATCCATTCTTCAGCTGCCCTGCCTGCAACAATATTTATTCTGATTATTCCATCCTGGATACGCTCTGAAGATGTTATGTAAATTCTACCTATTTCATCAGTATTGTCAACATGAGTACCACCACAAGCCTCTGTATCATGACCAGGCACCTCTATAACACGCAATGAAGTCTCAGGTACTATACCGCCTTGGTAAAGCGTCATACCATAACTATGTTCAGCCTCTGTCCTGGAGATAACCATCTTCTTTGTTTTGATTTTTGATTTTACAATTTGATTTGCAAGATCTTCAATAGCATCTATTTCTTCATCAGTAACAGCCTGATAATGTGTCACATCTATATGAGCTTTCTCAAAACTTTTGTGAGCTCCAGCCTGCCATATATGCATTCCCAATATTTTCTTAACAGAACCATTTATCACATGAATTCCACTATGATGTTGCATCAACTGTTTCCTACGTATCTGGTCAACAGCACATTCTACAACATCTCCCTCGACAAAAGTTATATTCTCTAGTCTATGCACTACAACATTTTCCTGCTTCTGGACATCAAAAACTTTGCACCCATTCATATACCCGTGATCACATTCCTGACCACCTGATTCTGGATAAAATCCACTTCTATCTAGTATTACGATATTATCATAGATTTTCAGAACCTTAGCACTAAAATCCATTTTGTTCATGTAATACAATATTTCAGTTTTCTGTAGCCCTGCAACATCATAAATCTTCTCCTTTTTTTGTTTTTCAGTCATATGCGACTCTGCTAATTTTGGATAGAAGTTTTCAGGTATCCTAATCGGTATATTATTTCTTATTGATATTTCCTCTATAAGCTCTGGTGTGATACCTTGACTTTCATAAAGTTGAGTCAGAACAGGAACAGTGAATTCAGTCTTCTTTTTAATCATATCCTCAATTATACTTCTTGAAGACTGCTTTGTCTGAACAAAACGTTTTGTTTCAACATTCAAAATCTTAGCAACATCATCAATACCCTCTTCTAGGTGCGGGTAAAGCGTTTTCAAATGTTTTGCATGCCTTTCACATAATTTTGCTAATTCTATCGGAAATTCAAATTCATCAATAAAACCTAATGCTCTTCTCAGTATAACACGCAAATTGTAGCCGCCACCAACATTACTCGGTAAAGCACCATCTGATATAGCTATCAGTAAAGTCTTTGCGTGCTCTGTAATTGCATAAAGTGCTTCTACAGGTTTAGTTGTAGAAATAAGCTCATCTAAATCAATACCAAGTTCTTTTGCGATACCCTGTTTTGCATCATGTATATCAGGTATCTCATCAAGATTAAGGCAAGATGCAAGCTTTGCATATTGTTCGAAAAGATTTTTATCATA
>CAYMYT010000004.1:0-18410 GCA_964394755.1 uncultured archaeon | reverse complement strand
CTGAGCAGCATAAAATCTAGTTCTACACACCTATCTTTCCAATAGCCACCTTGTTCAAATGCGTGCTGGCCTATCATTACAAAATTAGTAAAATGTCTACCTGTTACACCAACATTAGGTATATCATTGAAACGCATACAGCTCTGTGGAATTATTAGGGGATTTGCAGGAAATTCAAATGATGTTTTACCACCAGATGTACGCTGAAATGCTACTATGCTTGCTATAGTGAAATAAAGACCTGGAAACCACCTACAAACAGCAGGGTAACTTTTTATCGATGTGTGGCCATGCTTAACAAAAAATTTTTCTATTGCACGCCATGTCTGCGTATAACTCATTTTTTTTGTTATATTATTGCCAATAAACCCATAGTTTGTGCATGGGGGACTTGGACAAACATCACCTTCAACTAAGGACCAGAAAAAGTTACCACACTTGTTGCACTGGTATCTTGAAAATCCCATGTCATTAAAGATTTGCACACTATAATAATTTTTATAGTCAGTTGAAAATCTGCTTTTAAGGACATCTTTTGCACCCATGGAGTTATATGATCAAAAATGTTTATATTCTTCTATGGAGGGATAAAACCCTTTAAGTAGTCTAATATTTTCATCTAGTATGTATCACCGTAGTAAAGGTAATAATATGATAGAAAAAACTTTATGGGATGTATTCAATCTCGCTGAAAACAATCTGGATCAAGGTGCAGGAATTCTATATTGTTTAAGATATGATGAAAGTAGAATCAGAGATCATCAAAAGTCAGTTGTAAATGCTTTGAAATCGATGGGAGTCGAACTAGATGATATTGGTGAAAGAATAGGAGCTAAAGCCCAGCGAGAACTAAATGTGTCTGAATATGATAGATTCTATATATTACTTGAAGAATTATCTTGTTTGAATGAAGCACTGGAATATTCAGAAATAGGTCTTAATCGGTTTGGTAATTTCAGTCAATTAAAAAATGCATTAAAATGTCAATACGATGATCTATTGAAAGACAGTAGTATCGCAGACGCGTATACTTTTATTACATTAGGTATTCCTCGGATTGTTAATGATATCAGAGATGCGGACTACCAGAACAGAGTTTTATCATCATCAGATAGAAAAGAATTAGATGATTTAGCTGACTTTGTGCAAAGACAAATTAGTCTTTTAGATAAACCTAAAGATTATGTAATGTTTAGATTTTGATCAAAGACGATCTTTTTAATGTCCTAATTGGTGTGTAACGTCTTCTAGTGAAATTAAGAGGATAATCTTTCCCTGATTTATTAAACATTGGTAAAATTTTAGCGTAATAATAATTGGGTTTGAATAAATTAGAATAATCTTTAGATATAATATGTGTTTGCATCGATTCAGTATAAAATCTTCTAGTTTGCTTATCAATTGTCGGCAACAGCAAAACTTCTTTCACTAGTTCAGTAAATATCGGTCTTCTAGAATTAGTAGAATTTTTATATACCATTTATCCTACCCAAACAGTGATGCTAAACCAGTAGAAGCTTCCTCAACTTTTTTCTCAGTTGCCTCTTCCCTCTTTTCTTCTTTCTTCTCTGCTTTTGCTTCTGGTGCTGCTACCACAGTCTGTGCAACAGCAGCCTTTGCCAACGCTTCTGTTATATCTACACCACTAAGTGCATCAAGTAAAACTTTTATTTTTGCTTCATCTGCTGCTTCACCTGTAGCCTTAACTACAGATTTCAAATTACTTTCATTTATTTCTTTTCCACCAGAGTGTAAAAGCAATACAGCATATACGTAGTTCATTCAGACACCTTTTTTGCTTCCATTGATGATTTCCATAGGATATCAGCAATGAAATCTTTCTCAAGAATATTATGAGCAACGCTTAAATGCTTACATTTGGAGTGTGCATCAGCGAGTATATAAGATATACTTTGCTGTGTAGGATAATCTATTTCTATAGAAAGCTTTGTAGACTGTTCTCTACACTCTATTAGTTCATGTACATAATATTCTTCATCCATCTGGAGTATAGATCTTTCGTAAATAATTTTGTCATTCCACATCGCAACAGCATTTAAACCAACCTTCATTGGTTCAATACCAAACATGGAAAGTACACCAACAACATCTTCTGCAACCTTGTCGCCTGATTTTACTATTACCTTTTCAAATAGTATTGCGATCTTACCTCCTTGAACACTTGTTTTCAAACCAGCTTTTTGTAATACAGACATTGCTGGTCCAGGTGCTATCTGAGTAGGTCCTTTACTAATTATAATATCTTCTGGTGCAGTATCACCAGCCTTTGCTTTAGATTTTGAGATAGATGATTTTATTATTTTGAACAATTTGTAAGGAGTTTCATTACTGAAAACAAGAGCAGGTTCATTACCTATATAATTTAAAAATTCATTAGGATAACCAGTAAGTGCGAGTTTAATGGTTGTTTTCTTTGCCATCTTTATAATAGCAGTCTTGCCGAATGATTTGCGTATTTGCTGCAACTGACGGCAAGGCAGCTTATGCATATCAAGAACACATATTGTCTTGTAATCGTGTGAAAGCTTCTTTATATCTTCTACATCCTTTTTTTTCTGTTCTTTTGATTTCATATATAATCACTGAAATTATCAAACATCAATACTTAATGAAGGACTCATTGTAAGCTTGATGTATGTAGCTGATATTCTTGCTTTTGTTGGCAAAAATCTTTTTATGTCATTTACAACTGACAAAACATTTTCAGCTACGTCCTTTGTTGCCATATCCTCTACACCTACAGTAACATGTATTACAGGACTTTGGAACCTTATACGTACACTTTGCTTAACCTCAGATATAGCATCATTAACATTACGACCAGGCTGTAGAAGACGTGGCATCTTTCCTTTAGGTCCAAGCCATTTTCCTAATACTTTACCAACGAATACCATTAGTGGTGCTTCACAGATAAAGAATTGAGTATTTTTCATGACCTTCCTAAACTTTTTTTTGTCCTTTGCAATATCTTCTATATCTCCTGTGGTTAATCCACCTTGTATATTATTAGAAAAGATTCCTACAGAAACATCTTTACCTGTTCCATGTGGAAGTACGACTTCCTTAGAAAACTTATTTTCAGGTTTCTTGAAATCTACACCCTTTACTCTAACTATTAGACTATAACTTTGCCTAAAACCACGCTTTTTGGTTTTTAAATTTTCAATTGCTTCTTCAACTTTCATTATCATCTACTCTTTACTCTGAATGCTTCTTTTCAAAAGTGCGCACCACATTCATCGATATTGTAACTGGAATAGGTATAGCTGCCTCCAGAAACTCAACAGTTATTTCGCTTTTAGTATCATCAATTCGAGTTATCTTACCGCATTCACCCTTAAAAGGTCCAGATATTATTTCAACCACGTCACCTACCTCAAACTTTATTTCAGACTTTTCAGCGATCAAAAATTTCTCTAGCTGATCTATACCAACATCCTTATCTATTAATCCACGTACATATTGCACGCCTTTTATGCAAGCATCAACATCCTCTGATTCACCCTCAATAAAAATATAACCACGTAAATCAGCTGGATGAAATATAGATTTTATAGGGATTGCACTTTTATTCACTCTTATAATGAGTGATTCTATTATGACATTCTCACGACCTGTTGTTGTACGAACCGTTAGTATCATATTATCTTCACCATATTATCTTAACATTGTATTATTATACTGCACCACCAAAAATTCTTATAGCTTGCACCACCATAAACACAATGAAACCTATAAGTCCAACTAAAATTATTCCTATTCCAGTTATCTTTATTGACATTTTATATTCATTTTTATCAGGTTTGCTTGCAACAAGAAGCACTCTACGTACCTGTAAAATGAATTCTTTCAGCCTTTTCATACCAAAGTAGCTTGTATAAAATATTTAAATATCGTTCTTCACTGTATTTTTACCCTATATTGAAGATATTTCACAGCTAGGTTTATCCAACAAAATCAATTCCAAGGATATTTTCCATCTGCTTTTTCTTTTCCTTAGAAGCAACCTTTTGAGGTTCGAAAATCCTTGGTGAACTTGCACCAGTTACAATAATCATAGCTCTTATCGAGTCGCCAAGTTCCTTGAGTATCTGTGCTCCCCAGATTATTTTTGCATCAGGACTAAGCCTGCTTGATACAGCTTCAACAATCTTCTGGCACTCCCTAATTGTTATATCAACACCACCAGTCACATTTATCAGTGCCCCTTTACCACCATCAATATCTATGTCAAGTAAAGGATTATTCAGTGCACGCTCAACAGCTTCTGAAGCCCTATTTTCACTGTCAGAATCACCCATACCTATCATTGCAACACCGCCATTTGTCATTACAGTCCTTATATCTGCAAAGTCAAGGTTAACAAGACCAGGCCTTGTAACAAGCTCGGTTACACCCTTAACAGCATTTACAAGTATTTCATCAGCGATCTTAAACGAAGTTTGTATACTTACATCAGGAACAATTTCCAACAATCTATCATTTGGTATAACTATCAATGTATCCAATATTTTCTCTAATTTTGCAAGACCGTCTTTTGCATTTAACATTCTTTGACGGCCTTCCATACTAAAAGGAAGTGTTACAATACCAACTGTAAGAGCTCCAGCCTTTTTCGAAATATCAGCTACAATAGGAATGCTGCCAGTTCCAGTACCACCACCCAATCCGCAAGTTACAAATACCATATCAGCGCCATCCAAAGCCTTTTTGATCTCATCTTTGGATTCTTTTGCAGCTTCCTCACCTATTCTCGGATCAGCACCTGCTCCAAGACCACCTGTTATCTCCTTTCCTATAAGAATTTTTACATCAGCATCAGTATATAATAAGTCTTGTGCATCTGTATTCAATGCAATGGTTTCACCACCTGTTATCCCAACTTGCATAAGCCTAGAAATAGTATTACTGCCACCACCACCAGCGCCAACTATCTTTATGTCGGCACGCTTACTCTCTAGTAATTTTCTGAGTTCGTCGTCAACAACATTATTTCCTATATCTTTGCTTGAAAGTACGCCCATATTTATTTATGCCGGACGCAAGTATTTAAGCTTAAACCAATAGAAACAAAAAGTTAGATGTAATTGATACGTGTTACATAGATAGTAATAGTAGTAGTAGAAAAGTATTTTTGTGGCGTCATTTGCAGAAATGTATATTGTGTAAAATATAGGTACATATGTATATTGATGTGTGTCGTGTGTCTAGTATCTTTATCTGGAACACGTCCAAAACTACCAACTTTAGTTGGTATGTATTAAGGACGTGTTCGGGATCATATCTTCCCACAAACCCACAACTTTAGTTGTGGGTATACAAGGAAGATCTGATTTTAAAATAAGTATAAATAATAATAGTAGTAATAATAGTATATGAAACTTAGGTGTTCGAAATGTACACACATATGGGACACAAGAAAAGACAGAATACCAGTGCTATGCCCATCATGCAAGTTTTCAACCTACTATCATAAGCCAATAGTGATCAAGAAGTAAGTTGTGTGTTGTTTTTACCTAGAGATGAAAATCTTTTAAAGTTTTTGATGATAGTCTACCCATGTTATTTAGAGAAAACAAGGATTGGAAACAGCTTCTACGGGAAGATGAGGAGTTAATGTTGAATGAGATACTGAAGGACCTGACAAAACACCGTGGTGCGTATAAAAACGCTGGCGACGTTAAGATAGCCCAGATATGGTGCGCAATACTTGAGCTAAAAAAACAGAATGAATCTATAGTGAAAGAAGTACATGAAATTAACGAGGTATTTAAGAGTATTGCAGATCATTTTCAAAAAAAGGAAAAATACAAAAAAGAATTGAAGGATAGTCTTGAGAAATTCTAAACTACTCGAGTAATATGCCAGGTCTATCTGGTTGTGCTTTCATAGATTTTGGATGATCAGAGCCAACAACTATTTCTACTTTACAAGATAGCTCATCCTCGAGCCATTTGGTAGATTCTGTAAGAAGATCAATATATTTCTGTTTAGTTAGTATTGGATTAAGCGACCTTTTGTAAAGACTCTGAAGAAAATCAACTGTTGCCTTCGGATCTACAGTACCGATTTCCCGCATCATCTCTCTTATTGGTTTTTTCGACTTCAACACTTTATTGTAAATATCAAACTTCCAATTGTCTGCAATAAAGACTTTTACATAGCATGGTTTAATCCCAGAAATTTTTTTAATATGCTCCACATCTTCAAGTATCTGTTTTAAGATTTGCTCACCATGTTCTGCATCTTCATTTATCAGATTGCCTTTAGCTTCAGGCCATTCCTCAACCGATACAAAACCCTTTCCTATAGATGACCATAATTCTTCTGATGTGTGCGGTATGATAGGTGCAAGAAGCCTTACAACATCCCTCAAAGCACTAAGAACAACAGTTCTATTTCCTTTCAAACCAGTTCTTCTGGTATACCACTTTAACTCGTTTGTTGATTCGAATAGGGCGCTATTTACACCTGTCCTGAATTTTGTATTTTCGTAGTTCTCTGTAGTTTGTATTATTATTTTCTGAATTTTACTTTGCAGGTAAAGTTCTGGGTTAGCAATACGATTTCCTTTTAATTTTTTAAGATCCTTAACAATCCGAGATAAAGATTCAATGCGGGATCGATAACTTTTCAAACTTTCTACTCTCCATGAAGGATCTTCAATGCCTTCAGCAGCTGCCATGATATTTATGCGAGTCAGATCAGCACCATAGTTTTTTATGACGTCCATTAAGGTAGAAAAGTTACCTAATGATTTTGACATTTTCTCACCTTCAACATTTACAAAACCGTTGACTGCTATTGTAGTTGGCCAATATTTTTTCGGCCAAATTGCTGTGTGATGAAAAAGATAGAACGTTAGATGATTTTGCACAAGGTCTTTAGCACTATTACGAAAGTCTACAGGATAAAAGTACATGAATTCTTTTTTCATTGCTTTGATGATACTTGCCTTTATTTTAGATTTGCGTGCAACATCTGCTAAATTATGTTTGTTTAAGAAAACGTGGTCAAAAACCTCACTAGTAAGATTTTCAGGCTTTATTTTTTCCTTCCTAATAATATGCGCTATAGTGTAATATGACATGTATATGGTTGAGTCGCTCAACGTTTCTATTATCCATTCTTTATCCCATGGTAATTTGGTGCCAAGACCACTTTTACGAACACAAGCTTTGTCTTTTAGCCATCCTATAGTTTCCTCAAAATTATTGCGCGCCTCTTCTGGATAGATTTCCATATTCTTTAGACATTGCCTAACACTATCCTTCCACTTCTCATCAGAATATTTCAAAAACCACTGATCCTCAAGTATCTTTACATGGCAGTCTGATCCACATTTGCATACTACACCATTAACCTCATGCATGATATCTGAAATACCACGTTCAGAAAAATCTTTTACTATATGATCCTTGACTTCATTTACTTTGGAACCAGAATATTCACCACAGTTATCTTTGAGCTTTCCTGTGTGAAACTCTTTCTTGTATATAGTACTGGTAGCGTTATCCAGACCTACTACATCCTTTAGATTTAGCGACTTACACATATTTACAATAGCATTCTCACTAAGTTCTGATTGCACAACTTGTATAGGCTCAAGTTCATGAATAGATATTCCGTAGCGTTCCAGATTCTGTAGATCTCTTGTTGCGACAAAATCATATGGCGCATGCGCAGGAACAGACATAACAATGCCTGTTGCAATACATGAATCAACAAATTCAGCTGGAAGTATAGGAATATTTCTTCCTGATATTGGATCTATGCATCTTTTACCAAAAAGTTCTTGCGTAGAAACATTGCCTATAATTTTAACGGTTTTTATCTGATCACTCAGTTTATTTACAGCAAGTGAACTAATTATCCATTTCTCATTATTTACCAATACTTTAACATACTCTGAGTCAGGATTTAGCCATAGGTTTGTAACGCCATATATTGTTTCAGGTCTGAGTGTTGCAACAGGCAATACAAAGTCATCAAACTTGAATTTAAGAATAATATATTCTACTGTACTTTCACCAGAGCCTTTCAATCTATCGTGGTCTCCAGCAGGACTTTGGCATCTTGGACACCATACAACAGGATGTGTACCTTGAACAACATAACCCTTCTTTTTCAGAATGTTATACTGCCATTCAATAAATCTATTGAATGTAGGGTCAATAGTTATGAATGTGCGCCGCCAATCAACAGATATGCCAAAACTATTCATATCATGCATGAATCTTTCCATCCAAAAACGTGCAGCATACTCAGGATTCTGTATGAACTTTTTGATATCAGCGTCAGAGGCACCAAACATCTTGAAAGTGTCTATTTGGAGCTGATCACCATCCTTAAGCCTTTGAATAGAGCCAAGGAATGCCTCACCTGTTGCATGAAAGCCCTGTGCGAGAAGGACATTGTAACCACACATTCTTTTGAATCGCGCGTATGCATCAGTTCTGCAGTATGTATAGGAGTGACCAAGATGTGCACTACCATTGACGTAAGGTATAATAATTGATGTGAAGAATTTCTTTTTATTTTCAGGATTCGTTTCAAATAACTTTTTACTTGACCACTTTTTCTGCCACTTGGCCTCGATCTTATTAAAGTTCATATAACTTAAATCTTAGAGGCAGATTTAAATATAATACCGAGGGCGCGTAGCTCAGCTTGGACAGAGCACCAGACTTCTATCTGATGGTAGAAGATAGGAGCGTGTAAACGCTATGAATGGAAGAAATCTGGGGGTCGCGGGTTCGAAACTTCTAAAATGAAGCGAATTTCCCGTCGCGCTCATAGCATGATACTATAAATATTATTGCAGTGCTAAGGTAATTATAATGACACGAGTAATATGTGTAGCTTCTGGAAAAGGTGGTGTAGGGAAGACAATGCTCACCACGAACCTAGGTAGAGCAATGGCAGAACTAGGAAATGATGTAATAGTAATCGACGGTAATTTGACAACACCTAACGTAGGTATTCATGTCGGACTTCCATTATGCTCTCCAACACTACATGACGTTTTAAAGGGTAGAGTAAAAATACAAAGTGCGATTTATAATCATCATGGGCTTAAGGTTATACCATCAGGTTTGACACTTGATGATCTTAGGGGAACTGATCCGCGTAATCTTTCTGATGTAATTCTTGATCTTATTGGTAAAACAGATACAATATTAATTGATGCTTCAGCAGGTCTTGGAAAAGAAACTTTGTCTGCAATGGGAAGTGCTGATGAACTTCTATTGGTAACCACACCTGAACTACCAGCTCTGGCTGATGCATTAAAAGCTGCAAGACTTGCAGAACGTCTTGGAACTAAAATAACAGGTACTGTTGTCAATAGACTTAGTCCATATAGATATCATATGAGACCTGAAAATATAGCAAGAATGCTCGATACAGATATACTGGCTGTTATCCCAGAAGATAGGGCTGTGCAAAGGGCAATAGCAAGTCGGACATCAATTCTTCATCATTCACCGAGAAATGTTGTAAGCAGGAATATAAGGGGTCTTGCAGCAAATATGCTCGGATTAGAAATTCAAGTGCCATGGTATAAGAAAATATTGGGTTCAAAATATCCTTGATTGTTGATCATTATGGATGATACAAAAGACACCGTCAACAAGAAAAAGAAAAAAAGACTCTTTCTAGAGGAAGAAGCTGAAAGACATATGCGGCCAATAAAAGCAAAGATGGTAAGAAGATAATCATCTTTATATAATAGACAGAGAAAATTGTAAGACTTACCTAAGTTACTGCTTTAGGAAGTAACATAACCATGACACAATTCAACGCCATTATAATTTTTTCCATCCATAGATGGATTCGTTGTCATTGGTGGAGAAAGTATTTTGCTGTTAACATTTGGAAATGTAGATTTGGGAATAAAACTTCTTACAAGATTGTAGTACTCTTGCGGATTGTACAAAACATAAGATATCAAATCTTCAGCTAATCCCTTTCCGCAAACTGTAGAAATAAATGGATGGTTAGCAGGCCGAGGACTTAGTGAACCTTCTGTTATAGGCTTGTCAATTATGAACTGAAGTAGGTATGCAGGCTCATCAAAGCTGGCAGTACCAAGAACTGTTTTGATGCTTACTGGTGTATATAATTTTTTGGTTTTAGTAATTGGCACTTCAAATTCTTCTGATTGGGTCATTCCAAATTTTCCTAAAAATCCCTGTCTCGGAACTTCTCTAAATTCTCTATCTTTTCTTCCGCTGTAATAATTCTCTTCTTCTGTTTTGCCCAGTAAATAATATAATACAGGTCTAGGATCATGTCTAATAGTATTTAATTTTACAGCATTTTTAGTATTACGAGTGTCCGGTTCACTAAATTTTAATTCATATCCAGGAAGCATGGGAATTATTAATTTTTTGTTACTGGCTATCATAGATATAGAGTACATTCTATAAGAGGCCATATCTGGACGGCCAAAATACTCTGAGTTTAGATTATGTACAGCTCGAACGAAATTTCGATCATCTTTTTTCCAATCGTTTAAATCCCCACGATTATGTGCATATACATAAACTTCGAAACCAGCTTCTCTTAATACCCTTTTTCCTAATTCTTCAATTTCGGACATCACCCATAATATTCAAAAAATTATATAAGCTTCTAATTAGACTTTCATCAGATTCGATACATCCAACTCAAATGCCACACAAGGCTTTTCAAGCATCAGATTAATTAAATATATATCATAATCAACTAAGACAAAATACTCGAATATGTATTAGTGTACTAATACAAATGGAAGTAGCTCTTGAAGTTGTGACCTGATTTATCTTGAACACGCCCTTCATAGAGAGATCTCAGAAAGCTCTCTTCTCAAAATATCATATCTTTCCTAATATCTTACGGAAAGATGTGATCCCGAATATGCCTTAGCATATTCAAGATAAGGAAGATCTACGAAAGGATAAAATATTCAACATAATGAATAGACGATATTGATATCCAACTCAAATGCAACACAAGGTTTTTCAAGCATCCAGTTATTAAGCACCTGTGGATGTATTTCTCCTACAAAACCTATATGTTTATTGTTCAAAACTATGGCTGCACATCTACCTTCTATAAAAGTAGGATGATCCATTTTTTCCAGTTTATAGTCTAGACCAAAAGATCCTAGGAAGCAATCAAGATAAGAGGATATTTCTTCGTACCCAACTTTATTGTCAGTGACAAGAGCTGCAAGCTTCGTTTCCAGGAAAGTCTCGCCTGATGCACATTCTCCTAATTCGAATATTTTCTGTGGATAGGAAACATGCATATTTTTGCTGATGCAAGACAGTAGATTTGGTAAAACCCATGAACGCACAGCTGAATAGCTTTCAGACATACTATTCTCAAGTTCAATTGTTTTCATCTCGCAGCGCATGTTATTATGCAGAGCCTTTGTATTTGAAAGTATAGGAGAAAGAATCTCCTGGAAGCCCAAACCAATCATAGTTCTACGGACACGAATCTCAAACATACTCTTATCTTTTAGCTTGCCATGACCAGCGCTTGTTAATGGCATTTCAACGAAATTGTCGTAGCCAATAGCAACAGCAATATCCTCAACAATGTCAACAGGATGCATGATATCATTTCTATAGTGTGGTATGCTTACTGTGATTGTATTGTTTGTATTTGCAACAGCATTATATTGCATTTTTCTAAGTAATTCAATAATTTTTTTCGTCCCGAGATCTATACCTAAGATATCCCTAACAAAGGACGTTTTCAATTGCAAGGATTCCTTGAATATAATCGGTGTTGAGAATTTATCTCCATATTTTGTTTTCCAAGGATATTTTACCTCAACTGATTCTATGGCAGATCCACGATCAAAAAGTGCTTGTGCAAAAATATTTGTTGCAATAAGCACAAGCCTTAGATCAGTACCTGTAACCTCCACGAAAATATTTTTATCACCAGGTTCAACCTTTCCAATATAATTACTATTTATTATAGGTGGAAATGAAAGGACGCGATCCTGTGAATCCATAAAAATAGGAAATAGATTATGATGTCTTAGAATGTAGCCATATTCTATACCTTTTGGATGCTCCTTTAGAATTTCTTCAAGGTTCATGCTCTTTTTGAATTCAAGAGGTTCAAATTCTATAGATTTTTTTGGAACAACTTTATAATATACAGGCCATGAAATTTCATCGTATCTATAGAGACCAATAGAAATTTTCTGTCTTTTCCTACCATAATTTTCAGAGATTTTTTCTTGCATCTGAACAAGACTGCCCAGTAATTCTTTATCGATGCGCAAACCTTTTGCAATAAAACCAGATATGAAAGGTCTTACATTCCTGATAGACTTATCAACTATTATTTTCTTTCCACTTGGCTTCACGCGAATAACAGGCAAGCCTGATTTGTTATAGAAAGATTTTATCTGACGTGCAACACCTTCAACAGACCATAAGTCAGGCCTATTGGTATCCATCAATTCTAATTTGGTAGTTTTGGTTTTGCCAGCTCCACCTGATTCAATCTCAGCTTTTGCAAGCATCAGATCTTCTTCTTTTACAGGTCTACCACATAACTTTTCAAGTACATCCACCGATATTTCAATAGTTGGCATAGCACACCTCAATCATATGCATTAGTAGCTCACCTTCGCAGATCTTAAATTATTCAAATCATGTGTAAAAAGTTCTCTTATATCAGAAATGCCCATATTAAGCATTCCAATACGATCAACGCCAAGACCCCATGCTATAACAGGTACATTTATACCAAGTGTTACACTCATTTCAGGTCTGAAGATGCCAGCACCACCTAATTCAATCCACCCTAATTCTGGATGCTTTGCATGAAGCTCCATACTAGGTTCTGTAAATGGAAAGTAACCAGGTTTAATTTTTATTTTTTCTGTGCCTGCAAATTCTCTAGCAAATGATTTGAGTATGCCTATTAGATGCCCTAGGTTGAGACCTTTATCAAGTACAATACCTTCTACCTGGAAAAAATCTGGAAGGTGACTGGAATCTATTTTATCGTACCTGAAACATCTAGAAATAGAAAAATATCGACCTGGTATATTTGGCTTTGAGGCGAGTGTTTTTGCCGATAAGACAGTACAGTGACTTCTCAAAATTAATCGATGTGCCCTTTTTAAATCATATTGGTATTCCCATCCCCTTGAAGAATCTATACCTTTTTCATGTGCATGTTTAACTGCATTCAACAATTTTTTATCCAGGGATTTTGCATAACGTGGAGATTTTATAAAATAGACATCATGAATGTCGCGTGCAGCATGATACTGGGACATATACAAAGCATCCATATTCCAGAATTCAGTCTCGATAAGAGGACCAGACATTTCTTCAAACCCAAGGCCAACAAGTCTGTACCGGACCCAATCAAGGAATGCTAGATACGGATGGTTACGCCCTGCATAAATCTTTTTACCATGCACCTCAACATTGTAAGAACTCAAATTTACATCCTTCCATTTTCCTGTCTTAATGAGGTCCTCTGTGAGATATCTGACGTCAGTACCTACAAGCCTTTCAGCGCGTGTTGCTATATCGTCACGTATAATTTCTACTAAACGGCGCTGCACAAGTATATTCAACATTTTCTCATCGATATCATCACTGGAAGATACAGCGCGGAGTGCATTCTCTTCATCCCAACTTTCTATTTTTTTTACTCTGTGCAGCTTATTGTCACGAATTTCTACTAAACCTTTCTTTTTTGCCCACTGCAACGCAATTCCAAGATCAGGCATGTCTATGTCTTTTATACTGATATCCTTATTTAGAAGCTCTATGAGGCGTCTTTCCGGTAGACCTTTTTCCAGATACTTTTTGCCTTCAGCTGTAAGTTTACAATTGCTCATAAATACCCTTTTGACTGGGCAGCTTTAAAATCTTGTACATACGAAGAATATGCATGGAAGATATTGCAAAACGCCGTGGTTTTTTCTGGCAATCCTGTGAAATATATGGAGGTTTATCAGGATTCTACGATTATGGCCACCTAGGAACATCTGTAAAGAAAAATCTAGAAAATGCTTGGAGAAAATTCTTTTTAAGCGAAGAAAATTTTTATGAACTTGAAACAAGCGTAATTCTGCATGAGAATGTTCTTATTGCATCAGGCCACGTTCAAAATTTTGTCGATCCTATAGTAAAATGCAAAAAATGCAATACAAGTCATCGTGCCGATCACATTATAGAAGAATATCTGAAGGAAAGCTTTGAAGGTCTTAAACCTAATGAGTTTGATGCCATGATCAAGAAGCATGATGTACGCTGCAGTAAATGTAAAGGCCAGTTGGAAGAGGTAGATACACTCAATATGATGTTTCCTTTACAAGCAGGTACTAAGTCACAGGCAGGTACACAATCACAAGTAGGCATCCAATCACAGGCAGGCGGTCAAAATGCATACCTTAGGCCAGAAACAGCTCAAGGAGCCTATATAAATTTTAAACGGATTTTTGACCAGACCAGAAAACAATTACCGTTAGGCTTGGCAATAATAGGTAAGGCATTCCGTAATGAGATATCACCAAGAAATACATTGCTTAGGATGAGAGAGTTTACACAAGCAGAACTCCAAATATTTTTCAATCCAGAAAAAGTGGATCAGCATCCAGGATTCAAAGAAATAGAAGAAGAGATGATGCACATTCATAAAGCAAGAGATAATACAGATAAAAGAATAGTTTCTATAAAAGAGCTGGATCTACCAGAATTCTACAAGTACTACATGGCTCGTATCCAACAATTCTATTTGAATGTACTAAGAATTCCAGAAGATGCATTCCGCTTTAGGGAATTATCTCCAGAAGAAAAAGCCTTTTACAATAAGTATCATTGGGACATCGAGCTAAAATTACCGAGTGTTGGTTGGAAAGAAGTTGGCGGCCTGCATTATAGAACAGATCACGATCTTATGGGCCACCAAAAGATTTCGAAGCAGGATATGTCAATATTTCATGATGGTAATAAATTTGTTCCACATGTAATCGAAGTAAGTTTCGGTATTGATCGTAACGTATACTCCTTATTTGATCTTGGCTACCTTGAAGAGAAGGAGCGTGCAATATTCAGATTGCCAAGACTGATTGCACCATTCAATTGTGCGGTATTTCCATTGGTGAATAAAGATGGGCTGCCAGAAAAAGCTAAAGTTATAATGGATACACTGAAGAACGCAGGCTTTAGTTGCTTCTACGACAGCGGTAATTCTGTTGGCCGAAGATATCGCAGAATGGATGAAATAGGTGTGCCAGCATGCATAACAATAGATAATCAAACCACGACAGATAATACAGTTACACTAAGAGATCGCGACAGCATGAAACAAATCAGGGTAAATCCAGAAGATCTCGAAAGAACACTGAAAAGATTTTTGGACGGTGAACCTATAGAAAAATTAGGAAATCTAGTCATATAGTAAACATAAAAATCTTGTTAGTTGTTAATACTAATGACCTATAAAATTCCTTCAATATTATCAAAAATTTATGAAAGCAAGAAAATCGAAGTAGAAAAAATGTATAAATCAGGCCTAGCAGATAAGTACAAGCAGGAATCGTCTGCTCAACTACCCACAACATATTTTTTCAAAAATGCAATTTCAAAATCCATACCAGGCCTCAACTTAATAGCAGAATTCAAGAGAGCATCGCCTTCAAAATATTACATAAGACCTGATGCAGAACCAGAAGAAATAGCTAAACTGTACCAAGAAAGCGGAGCTTCTGCGATATCTGTTCTTACCGACATTCATTTCAAAGGAGAGATCGATCATCTAAAAAGAGTGAGAAGTACTGTTGATCTACCCATACTGAGAAAAGACTTTATTATTGATCCTGCGCAGATATATGAATCAAGAGCACATGGGGCTGACGCAATTTTACTTATTGCAGCTATACTAACCCCATGCGAAATTAATGACTATATCAAAATTGCTGACTCAGTAGGTATGGATTCTTTAGTTGAATCGCATGACGAACATGATCTTAGAAAAGCAATAGATGCTAACTCTCAAATTTTTGGAATCAACAATAGAAATCTCCATGATTTTTCAACTGATAGAAAAACAACCCTACGCCTCCTGGAAAAAATACCAGAAGGATACCCAATAGTAAGTGAGAGTGGTATATACACTTATGAACATGTAAAAGAATTATCTCATCCAAGAGTCACTGCAATACTTGTTGGTGAAGCAATCATGAGTGCTAAGATAAATCCAACTCTATCCAATATGCAAAATAAAATATACGAACTACTTGGAAAATCACCGTATTAGTCTTTGAACATCTTTCCAGCCAATATCTACTCTGTAATGTAAATTGTTATCCTCTACACTTATCTTAAAGATAGCAGAATATGCCATTTTTCTAGCTTCCAAAATATCTCTTCCTTCTCCAACAACACTAAACAATCTTCCACCATTTGCATAAAACTTTTCATTTCTAACATCAATTCCTGCACCAAAAACTGTAACACCATCCATTTCCATTGCTTCTTCCAGTCCATAAATTCTCTTCCCAATTACATTAGAGTGATAGTATGGGTAACCTTTTGATGCACCTACAACACAGACCCTTGTTTTATTATCTTGCTTAATTTGAAAATCCAGGCTTCCTGATAAGCATGCCTGTACCAATTCAAGATAATCAGTTTCAAGAGACGGTAAAATCACCTGACATTCTGGATCTCCCCACCTCGCATTATACTCTATATTAATGGGCTTTCCATTAGAAATAATTCCACCAAGATAAAGAATTCCTTGATATTGGATTCCTTCTGAAGCCATTCCGTTGATCGCCTTTGATATTTGATTTTCTTCTATTTCATGAGAAATTCCATCAGTTACTTTTGTAGGTGAAACTGCACCCATACCACCAGTTTGGTCTCCTTTATCAAAATCAAAGACTGTTTTGTTATCCTGTGCTGACTTGAATAATCTATAATTACTGTTATCAACTATTACATGGTAAGAGAATTCTTCTCCCACTAAGCCATCTTCTATCAGAAAAATATTTCCAGCTCCATTGGCAAAACTTTTCATTTTATCTATATTTCTGATTGCTTCATCTAAACTTGTTGATTTCAGAGCACCTTTACCAGAACACAAACCACTTGCCTTGGTGTAAATTATTTTGTCCGGTTTCTTCTCGTATAATTCTTTTACATAATTTATTCCATCTATCTTAGAATCGAAATATCTAAAATTCGGATGAGGTATCTGGTGTCTTTGCATAAATTCTCTAGACCATCTCTTATCCCATTCTATTCTTGCAGCCTCTTTTGTTGGGCCAAAAACCTGAAAGCCATTCTTTTGCAACAAATCTACTGTTCCAGAAGCAAGAGCATCATCTTGACAAACATCTACCAGATCTGGTTTGAATTTTGTCGCAACCTTCAAAATAGAATATGGATCTTTCAAGGAGCAGTTTTTATCAATCAAAACTTCTTTTTGTCTTTTATATCCAATGAAATCATTTCCTGGTGCAACAATAATTCTAGTTACTTCTGGGCTTTTTTCATAAGCCTTTGAAATAGTATGTTCTCTTGCTCCACTTCCAATAAGCATAACAGAGAAATCTTGAGTCATAGATTAGCTTATGATGTTTGAGAGTTTATTTAATCTCTGCAGCGAAAGTAGGCAATGTAATAAAGATAAAAATCAACTATTCAATATATGAATATGAAGCATGCACTAATGATTTTGCTACTTATTGCTGTTATATTTGTTAGCGGCTGTGTCAGAAGCCCTGAAATTTCCACAAGTCCTGATCTTTATAATACTAACATTTCTGACCAGGATATTTCTGAGTGTTACAAAATTAAGAATCAGTCTAGTAAAGATTCGTGTTACTTTCAAACCGCTATAAAAACCCAAGATATTTCTCTATGTGATAATGTTCAAGAGCAATCTGAGAAAGATCGATGTTATGTTGAAATTGCTATTTCTAACTGCGACAAAACTGAGAATAAGTTTAAAAAAGATTCATGTTACGTTCAAATCGCTGCAGCAAAACAAAATCTTTCTCTATGTGATAATGTTCAAGAGCAATCTGCGAAAGATGGGTGTTATGGGAGAATTGCTCGAGAAAAACAAGACCCTTCTATTTGCGACAAGATCCAAGAACAATATATTAAATATAGGTGTTATAGAGGAATTGCTGCAGCAAAACAAGATTTTTCCATATGTGATAGTATTCAGGACCAATATACCAAAAACCAATGTTACAGTGAAATCGCTATAGCAAAACAAGACCTTTCTCTATGTGATAATGTTCGAAATCAATTCAGAAAAGACCAATGTTATAGTGGAATTGGTATAGCAAAACAAGATTTTTCCATATGCGATAGTATTCAGAACCAATACCCCAAAGA
>CAYMYT010000003.1:8739-23159 GCA_964394755.1 uncultured archaeon | reverse complement strand
AGAGGCCTCCTAGAGTCGAATATTCGCTAACAGAAAATGGCAAAAAATTTAGAAAAGCTGTTTTGCCATTGCTTAAGCTTGCTGAATCTGAGATCTTTATAGATAATCAAGAAAATGGTTAGGACATGTTACTTGATTAGCTAGTAAGAGTCCTGTGAGTCTCGGACTAATTATAATATCGGAATTATGTCTATATTAATGTATTTAATTATTTTATAGTAACATTTAACATTAAATACTTTGTTATTATCGTATAGTAATATTATGCATAAAGGTAAAGATTACTTTAATGTTTCATCCATGGTGAATGAAGGTAAATTAATTATTCCTGAGTTTCAGCTAGGCAAATTTCCTGAATACAGAAGCAAAAGAAACGGTGATGCACTTTCTGCTGCCGGATATATTATGAAAATGCAGCTGCCTACATCTGCAGAAATAACACATGCTTTTTTTGGTGGTTCAAAAGATTATAGACAGAGTCTTATTAACGAGAATTGGTGTGCTGAATACACTTCTACTTTGCTGCTTGGCAATAGGACACTAATAGAAAGGCCTGAAAAACTTATTTGCAGAAATGGTGTTTGGATAGCAAAAGATGGGAAAAGAACTAAAGTAAACCTGCCAGAAAGTGGGTGGGTTTTGGAATACGATAAACCAACAGGCTTACCAATCAGAACTTCTTCTTATAGAGAAAAAGCTGAAAAAATCTTTGGTGATGATACATCATACTTTCTTCACGAAAAAAAAGAGAAAAAAAGCTTAACAGTGATATTGCGATATTTTAACATTCCTTATTATGGACCGTTCTATCTATGCGCAGATTATGAACTCGATTTTAGCAGCCCTAGTTTCGCAGGCCGTGATTGTCGTAGATCTGAAAAGGAAGATACTACAATTGATGAGTCAGCAAGTAAAAGTAAAGCTTAACTAATTTACTGTCATATGAATCTAAGTGAAACTGAATGCCAACACAAACTCAAAATAATGAATTTTATGTTCCTGCCTTGATGGACAAATGCAAAGTACTTGTTTCTAGTTTCTGGCTATCTAGAAATATTAGATATAGACGGAACGAAGAACAGAGCGTATTATCTGCTGCTGAATACCATAAAGAAATGAGTTTGCCTACTTTATCACAACTAAGATACGCATTTTTTGAGGTATCGCCAGATTACAAAGAAATTGTTATCTCGAGACGCAAATATGGTGAATGGACCTCTACATTTCTGAATAACGGTGACACAGTAATAGAAAATCCTAATAAGCTCATTTTTCAAAACGACATATGGAGAGCAGAAGGCGGAAATGTTATCGCAATAAAACTTCCAAATAATGGCTGGGTTACTAAATATGATAAGATAACAGGATTTCCAATTGAGACTTCTCAAGATAAAGAAGATGCTCAAAAAGTTTTTGGTAATTACGCTTCATATTTCTCTTTTAATTCTAAAGGGATGAGGGCAGTTCTACGCGATTCTGATCATGAACACGGACCTTTTTACGTTAATGCTCTCAACAAGCCGAATAACAGGCATTCAGATATCGGTGGCCGTGAGTGCCGCAGGTCTAATTAAAGGTCTAAGTAAAACTATTCTACGGATCAATGTGTAGTGCTTTACATATGTTGGCAAAAACTTTTTTTGCATCCTGCTCTCCATCGATCTCTTTGAGCAAACCATTTTTTTTATAAAATTTTAGAATAGGTTCAGTCTCCTTATGGTATATTTTTAATCTTTTTTTAATGGCTGCGTCATCAGCTCTTTTAAAAAGCGGTGAGCCACACCTGCATATATTGGGTATATTATTTCTATCCTTACCACTATAGATAGCTCTACACTTTGGACACTGCAGCCTAGTAGATGCCCTTTCTATTGCTTCCTTATCCGATATATTCACATAGATAACAGCATCAATTTTACCAATATGCCTTGCCTGCTCGATATTTCTAGGATAGCCATCAACTACAAAATTCTTTTTTAGATACCCATCAACAATTTTGAATACTATATTATTAGGCAATAGCATACCCTTCTCCATAGTATCTTTAACAAGACGCCCAATATTAGAATTTTTTTTAGCAATATCTCTGAAAATCTCTCCTGTGGATACGTAGGGTAGTCTAAATCTTTTTGAAATTAGCTTTGCCTGTGTACTCTTGCCAGAACACATCTTTCCTAGTATTATAATTTTCATATATTATCTTTCTCAATTAGCATTATAATTTGATCTATCGCTTTATAAAATTCTTCAAAGCTTCCATTGTTTTCTATCTTAATATCAGAATAATTTGTGAATTCAGTATAGCCAAGTTCTTTTTCTCTTTCTTGCTGTTTTCTGAATTCTTCAATGGTTGTCGGATCACTAAGCCTTTTACGGTTTTTCATCCTTTCAAATCTAATCGATTCATCAGCAATAATTTCGATAAATTTTACACCAACAGTTTTTAGTGACGTAATATCGCCTTTTGAACGTGGCTCCTTAACAACACAATTCGTACTAAGATTCCTTATTTTTTCCACGACTTTTTTACCAAAATAATCCTGACCATAAGTATCCCTAAAATCTTTGGATATATTTTGCATGTTTTGCCTGGTTGGTTCTAAACCCATACTGGTAACGTGTTCATATACAATATCCCTAAATGAAACAATCTTGTAACCATGTTTTTTAGAAACATAGTCAGAAAATACATCTTTGCCAGCACCAAGATGACCTGTAACAGCAATGATCTTCATGGCATT
Organism: uncultured archaeon; assembly: GCA_964394755.1. Taxonomy (GTDB): domain Archaea; phylum Aenigmatarchaeota; class Aenigmatarchaeia; order GW2011-AR5; family GW2011-AR5; genus CAYMYT01. The sequence continues at coordinate 20,418 of CAYMYT010000003.1, read as the reverse complement.
CTAATAAATCCTAATCATTTAAGTTTAATGATGAGCAAAAAAAATAAAACTAAGATGCCAGGTGGTTGGGAAATTATAGGAAATAGAGACAAAGCACTTGCTATAATTGATACTTCTGAAGATATGGATGAAAAAGCAGTTGCAGAAAACCTAATGAAAACAAACAAAAGTGTACGATCTGTATTAAAAAAAGTATCAGAACGAAAGGGTGTTTACCGTAAAAGAGCCTATAAAGTTATAGGCGGTGACAAGAATACAGAAGTAATTCATCTTGAGCATGGATGCCGCTATTTTCTGGATCCACAAAAAGTTTATTTTTCCTCCAGGGAAAGTACTGAGCGACTTCGTGTTGCATCACAGGTAAAAAATAATGAAACTGTAATGGTCTTTTTTGCAGGTATAGGCGCCTTACCTATAACCATTTCAAAGCATTCAAAGCCTTCGCATGTTATAGGTATTGAAATAAATCCTGTTGCAATCAAGTATTTCAAAAAAAATGTTGTCTTGAATAAGTTATCTAACATTGTCATTGTTAAGGGAGATGTTAAGAAGCTCGCGAAACAGTTTTATGGCCAGTGTGATAGGGTGCTTATGCCATTGCCAGAAAGCGCAAAGGATTATATAGATGAAGCTGTAAAGTGTCTTAAAAGAAATGGAATAATTCAGGTGTATCTTTTCGCACCTATATCAACATCAGCATCCGAATCAAATAAAAACTTTGATGAAGAAATAAAGATGATTGAAACTAATACAAAATCAAGACTAAAGTTCAAATGTTCCCAAAGAGTGTTGCCGTATGCGCCATACGTATACAAGTGGAGAGTAGATTTTTTATTAAGTAAAAAATGAAGGAAATAGAAAATAAAGGAAGTTAATATGCATGTAAAATTTTTAGAATGTGTTAGTTGCTCAAGACGCTATTCACCTAATGAAATACATTTTCGCTGCAGCCACTGCAATGAAGACCTTGAGGTAGTTTATAACTATAATGAACTGAAAAACCTTAGTTGGGACACATTGCGGTCAAGGCCGTTTAAACACTGGCGCTACCGTGAATTCTTTCCTGTTCTCCATGATAAAAATATCGTAACACTTGGCGAAGGAGGAACACCGCTAATTAAATCAAAACAAATCTCGAAAGAGCTTGGTCTTCCTAACCTATACTTCAAAATAGAGGGCCTTAACCCAACAGGAAGCTTCAAGGATAGAGGCAGCACAGTAGAAGTATCTAAGGCACTAGAGCTTGGTGTTAAAAATATAGCTTGTGCTTCAACAGGCAATATGGGTGCAAGCGTCAGTGCATATTGTACTATTGCTGATATCAAAGCCAATATTTTTGCAGGAGGTGCTACAAAGTCAAAAATAAAGCAAATCACTGCATATGGAGCGCAAGTCAAAGAATTTAAAAACTACAAAAAAGCACAGCAAGCAGCGGTCAACGAGAATGAAAAGAACAAGACGTATCTTATGGGCGACTACCCATATAGAGGAGAAGGTGAAAAATCTGTAGGCTTCGAATTAGCTGATCAGCTTGGTAGAGTTGACTATGTTGTTTGTCCTATAGGCAATGGTGCACTTATTCATGGTATATGGAAAGGTCTTGTAGAGCTTAAAGAAATTGGACTTATAACACATCTTCCACATATGGTAGGTATTCAGGCTAATGGTTGTGCACCAATTGTACGAACATTTAACAACCGTCGTGTTTTTATAACAGAAGAAACACCAAGAACAGCTGCCAGTGCAATCGCAGTTGGTAATCCTCTTAATGGTTTGGAAGCTGTTAATGCACTGCAGAAGTCTAGGGGCCTTGCAGAAAGTGTGAGCGACAAGGAAATGCTTCAGGCAAAGGGAATGCTTGCTTCCAAGGAGGGTATTTATGCAGAGCTTTCAGGTGCAGCTCCTCTGGCTGGTTTGATCAAGCTCATGGAATTTATAGAAAAGGATGCAAATGTTGTGCTAATTGTTACAGGTCATGGTTTGAAAGATACATGATCAAATCAAAAGTATGTGACTAATTTACCTTGAGGTCAACAACAACATGAAAAACATTTGGAGCGTATCCTTTGACAATTCTTTTTTCTATTATGGAGCCAAATCTCTTAAGATCTTCAAATGGTTTACCCCAAAGTTCGCTTCGCTTATAAGTGTTGTGGTAATGTATTATACCTCCTGGCTTCAATATACTTACAGCTTTATCCAAGAATTTTTCTGTGTCAGTGGTGCAGCCCATTATAATACGGTTAGCCATTTTCTCAGGCGCAGGCGCAAAATCACGACAATCACCCAGAACAGCTGTGATATTATTTATTTTATTCAGAGCTATATTCTCATTCAGGTATTGAAATGCCACAGGATTCTTTTCTATTGCATAAATTCGTGCATTAGTATATTTTGCGATTGGTAGCGAAAAATATCCAATGCCAGCAAACATGTCTATTATTGTTTCGTTGCTTTTGATTTTGTTAATCAAGCGCATCCTCTCAAATTGATTGCCCTTTGAAAACATTATTTTAGAGACATCCATTTTATAGAGTATGCCATTTTCTTTGTGTACTGTAATTATATCGTCGCCAGCAATTTTAGTGACGGAAGGAGTTCTGAACTCACCTTGTATACCAGACATTTCGCATACGGTCTTAAAACCCATATCTATACAAATTTTGCCCACACCATCTTTTTCTTTTTGTGTTAGAAAAGGAAGCTTCAGCAAAAGGATATCACCAATAATCTGATAGCTTGCAGGAAGCCTATCCAGAGAAATGCCAGTAGAAGAAGCTATTTGCTGTTTAAGAATCATGATTATATTAAATCACTTACTTCTTATATATCTTGCATTACCACCAGTCTGTTCAGAAAGCTAGATTAAGAAAATCTTCAGTAAAAGAAGCTATTCTATCTTTAAAATTCATAATTAGGTATTATTGATACTTTTATAGCAAAACCATAAAATGTCTAATGGTTTTGCTAGTAGGAGTCCTGCGACGATTGGACGACTTTAAGTAATTTTTTTACCATCCAAGATAATGTTTACAGTTCTTAATAACCATCAAACACGATTGCTACCGCCAAAAGTATTGCCAGCTGCAAAACCCTCATTAGTAAGTGAAATGGAAAAATCCGGCTATAGATTTATAGGCAGACACAGCGCTATGAAAGTGTGCCACTGGACAAAACAATCTATAAGAGGTAAAGGTTCCTGCTATAAATGCAAATTCTATGGTATTCAGAGTCATCAATGCATTCAGATGACACCCACAGTATTTTGGTGTAATTTTAACTGCCCACACTGTTGGAGACAACACCGTTATACGCTGCCACCAAAAGATTTTCATGAATGGGACGATCCAAAGTTTATAATGGATGGCTGTACATCATCCCAAATAAACATGGTACAAGGATTTGGTGGTAGTGAAACTTCTGACAAGAAAAAACTACTGGAATCAATGAAACCAAGCCAGGTTGCAATTTCTCTTGCAGGTGAACCTACTCTATACCCATATCTACCAGAACTAATAGATGAGATCATATCACGTAATATGACAGCTTTTCTAGTATCAAATGGAACAAATCCAGATGTTATTGAAAGCCTCTTGAAACATCAACCCACTAACTTATACATATCATTCTATGGCCCCAACCCTGAAGTTTACAAAAGAACAGCAGCGCCAATGGTGCCTGATTTTTGGGAACGTGTATTAAAAAGTATAAGCATGCTTGGAGAATTCAAATGCAATACAGTTTTCCGTTTAACATTATCAAAGCTAAATATGGTGCTCCCACAGGATTATGCTCGACATATAGAAATGAGTGGAACTCGTTTTGTTGAATGCAAAGGCTATATGGCTGTTGGGGGGTCTAGAGAAAGGCTGGGTCCAAGTCTTATGCCTACCCATGCTGAGATAAAAGCATTTGCCCAAGAAATTGAAAATCATTCTTCGTATAAGATTGTTAATGAGAAGCCTGAAAGCAGTGTTGTATTGCTTTCAAGAGATAACGGAAATACAGATATAATATGTGATTAATGTTTAGAGAAGGATCAACACACAAAACCTGAAGCGCATGTGCTTATTGGTCCAAGTTCACTTGTTTTTTGTACATTTACCATTGGACTATAAACAAAGATCTTGCCATCTGAAGTACCTCCCCATAGAATACCATTAAGTTCAACATCATGCTCATTTGGTAGATTACTGATAGTAAAAACAGGAGATCCACTATCACCAGCACCAACCAGAACAACATTTGCACTTACCCAATCTTGACAAAGTAATACTATGTTGGTTCCAGAAACAGCTGTGTGAGCACAACTTTTGGTTACTTGGCCTTGTGTCCAACCAGTTGTTCTTCCAATTTTATTCACGAATTTTCCTACCACTGCATTATTCGGGGCTTCACTGACAATACGAAAGTTACCTATTATATTAAGTGAGCCTGTATTTGTACTATCTATTCTTTCGATGAAGCCTATATCAGCACTCACACCAGAAGCACGCTTGTCATAAGCACTGTCACTATACCTACACTTTTTACCTTTTGGACACATCCCACCACTGAAAAATCGCGGATCAACAATCTCAGTACCAATCAAATTGCTTGCTGCTACAGTTGGTTGATAGTGTGTTGTACCTTCAACACTGCTACGCTTAGTTGTACAGTGTGAATTTACCACAAAACCCTCTACTCCAGAACGTACACCATTAAATCCTAGTGTACAGAGAAAGTTTGTAAAGGCGATTTGAAGTCCACCATGTAGCGGTCTTACATTATCCTTTAGAGTTGCAACAGGAATAATTGGCATGCTAACTACAATATCAACATCTGAACGAGAAATACCTAACTGGTCAAGTTTTTTCTTAACCTTATCAAATTCAATTTCATTTTCTACACCTACTTCAAAACGACCGGTATTCTCGTCAACATCTGTATATACAACACTTGGAATCTCAAATACAGGAATTAGTTTGGCATGCGATCGCTCAGCAGCATTTTCTTGTTTAAATTCGCCTAATGAAATAGGAATTGCACCAGTGGCCTCAACTTGTAATAATATCATTGATCCAATAATTACCACAATTCCGATAATACCAAGTATAGTTAAAGAAATACCATGTTTTTGTTTTTTCTTGGACATGTAAAATCACTTTTCTTGTACTAATCAGGATATATAATTACTGAGATCAGTGGTATAAATATCTTAAAGTTACCGCAAAACGAGAAAACGCTGAAGCTAGTTCATCATAAGCTAAAATTATGTATCTTACAAAACCAGCATTAACTTAACAGAACATTTGATGTTCTCTTAAACTATTTCTAAGACCCTCATGCTTATCAATCTGTTCTTTTATAGGTAAAACAAATTTAGCAATGTATTCCTTTGCTTCATCAGGGAGAAAGTATGTTACATCAGGTATGTATTGATGTCCTGAATTAGTACGCATACATCTCTCTACAAATCCGTCATAGAGATAAATTCTCATGCCGCTCTTAGATACAATGAAAGTTATGCCATCATTTGATAGTTTTTTAGATACATAGTATACTATTTGATTTCCATAACCGTTTTCACCTTTGTATAACCTATATAAAAATTCTCTATCTTCGAGTTTACCTGCATAAGAAAATACGTATTTTTTAGTAGTTTTACTAGTTGCATCATTTTTCTTTTTAGGTATTGCATCTCCGTAATAGTCAATACCTAGTAAATCTTCATCTAAATCAAAAAATGCTGTTTCATCCATAATTTTATACCAACTAAAACTTTATAAGCTTTTTGCCACTCTTTTGTGGTATAATTTTGACCTTTGAATGTCTAAATTTTTTCTTTTTACCGATATTATACAAAAATACAGCCAATGCAGCTACTTCACTGTGGGGCTGATTTGTTACAGAAATATTATAATCTGCTAATTGGTAAACCTCACCAGGCACCTTTTCACTACCTATAACTATAAGCATTTTTTTCTTTTTCTTGATACTTTCAATTTCTTTCTCTATAGGAATACCATACATAGTGAGATGAACTATAGAAAAACCCTTCTTTTTATGATCTTTGATGACGCTTTTCCAATTATCGTAAGATACAGTAAATGGCTCACCCCATTTCTTAGAAACATTTTCCACTGTTTTTAGAACCTTTTGATCATGCTCTCCACTGAAAATTATATTATCTGCACCTAAAGCACGCGATACTAGTGCACAATGGGTACTAATGCGCTCATCTCTCAGATGACGATGACCAAGACGAAGAACAGTTATCATAATCTAACAGGCTTCCATTTAATCGAGCATCCTATTGCACGTGATTCAGGCACGCGTACATCCTTATCAGCAATTATGTCTTTTATAGCATTTTCAAGATCCCTAATTGTTACGTATTCTGGATGCTCCCAGTTATCATCAATACGTCCCCTGTATCTTAGAAGCTTATTTTGGTCAAATACAAAACAATCTGGCGTTACCTGAGCACCAAAAGCACGTGCGATTTTTTGATTTGCATCTCTTAGGTATGGTATACCTTGGAAATCCTTTGCTCGTGCAATCATATTGTCAAAACTGTCTTCTGGATATTCAGAATCATCATTGGAATTTATTGCAACTATGTTAATATCCGAGTAAGCCTTTTGCAAGTTTACTATTCTCTTTTGATAGGCCTGTGCATAAGGACAATGATTGCATGTAAATATTACTACGAGAATTTTACCAGTAAAATCGTGTAGAGAATGCTTTTTACCATCTATGCCAACTAGATTGAAATCAGGACATTTCGCACTTAGTTTCAAACCCTTACCAAATTCTGCTATCATAAAAAACAATAGTTATTACATTATTAAAACTATTTACCATATTTATCAAATCCCCATAATCCAGCATGAGAATGCTTGTTTGCAATCCCAAGTTCTTTAGATTCCCAGTCATTTTCAAGAGTACGATACTCTATTTTTCTTCCATTTTCTATAGCTCTAGATATACCAAATTCCATTCCTTTTGATGTGCCAAGATCAGTGTAGACTACTGTTACGATATCAGGTAAAGACTCTATTAAAATTTTACCAGCTTCAATTCCCATACTTCTTTCTTTTGGTATATTATCATCCAAAATTCTGGTTGTGTATAAAAAAGATGCGAAGCAAAAGGAATTTCACCGCGCATTAAACTATCTCTTACACAAGCTCTAGCATAAAGCAAGTTTTTTCTTAATTCTTTCTCATCTTTAGCCGAATAAGGTGTTTCAATATCAACAAATTTCACCATAATTTTTTTATCTTACTAGTTTATTTATAGCAAAACCGTCGAGATGGTTTTGCTAGTAGGAGTACAAGATGAATCTCTTCTTGGGCGATTGTAAAAATAACCTGCAGAATTAATAATAAATAGCCCCGGACGGAATTTCGGGTTTTTCAAATCATTTTTCAGGGTTTTCAAACCATTCGAACCATCGTCAGCGGGTATCTATTTCACTTTCATCTTCCGCTTTTCGGAATCAAAGCTTTGATTGTTTTGAAACCAAAGCCCGCTATGCTTAGCCTATTCGATTTTTGGCCGCTACACCACGGGGCTATTCTTGAATACAGCTATTTGATTGAACATTTAAAGCATTATCGAAAACATAATTACGTATGAAAATACTTTCCATACACAGCGATTTTATAGAATTCGAAGTGAAGAAGAAGGCGATACAAGAAGCTGAGGAAAGTGTTGAGAAAAAAAACAGGATAGAGAATTGTCTTGTTATTTTCTGTTCTGCTGAGCAAGGTGATGATCTTGGTGTAGCAAGTCAAACTACAAAAGAGATAATAGACATCGCCCAAAAAGTTAATGCAAGTAAAATTGTATTATACCCATTTGTGCATCTTACAAATAAGCCTGCGCCTCCTAAAGTAGCACTAAGTATTTTGGATGCACTGCAAAACGGGCTTAAAGAATATGAGATACACAGAGTGCCATTTGGATGGTATAAAGGTTTCACCATCAAAGGTAAGGGACACCCTCTTGCAGAACTTTCTAGGGAAATCTCCTCTACATCTGCTTCCACTTCCACAAAACCTGTCCAAGGAAAGGAATCATCATTACAAATGGAATCTGAAATTAAATCAAAATGGCTTATATTAAATCCTGACGGAAGCACACACGAAATAAAAATTGCTGGTGGTAAATTATCAGGATTCGACTTTTCCCCACATAGCAATCTTGAAAAATTTGCTCTATATGAACTCCATAAAATACGAACAGTTGACCAAGAACCTCCACATATAAAACTAATGAAAAGACTTGAGATAGCTGATTATGAACCAGGCAGCGACCCTGGAAACGTAAGATACTATCCAAAAGGTCGTCTAATAAAATCTCTTTTAGAACAGTGGATTACAGATCGTGTGCTTGTATATGGTGCAATGGAAGTTGAATCACCAATTATGTACGATTTTGAGCACCCAGCCCTTAAGAGCTATCTTGAAAGATTTCCAGCAAGACAATACACTCTGGAAAGCGCAAAGAAAAAGTTCTTCCTACGTTTTTCAGCATGCTTCGGTCAATTCCTTATTGCTGAAAATACCATGATATCCTATAGAAATCTTCCTATGAAAATATATGAGCTTACACGGTATTCATTCCGCCTAGAAAAAGCAGGCGAATTAGTAGGCTTGCGACGTATGAGAGCATTCACAATGCCTGATATGCATACAATCTGTAGAGATGACATAGAAGCACTAAAAGAGTTTGAGGAGCAGTTCAAATTATGTATGTCCTGCTTAAAAGATCTCGGTCTCGACGACTATGAAACCGCAATCCGCCTAACAGAAGACTTATACAATAATAACAAAGATTTTATTTTGCGGCTAGTATCTCTAACAAAAAAACCTATACTTATAGAAATCTGGTCTAAACGCTACGCATATTTCGATCCCAAATTCGAGTTCAACTTTGTTGATGCATCCAACAAAGCAAGTGCACTTTCAACAGTGCAGATCGACCATGAAAATGCACAGCGTTTCAATATACAATATACAGATTCCGATAACAAACGTAAACATCCGCTTATATTACATTGTTCACCATCTGGAGCTGTGGAAAGATGCATATATGCCATTTTAGAAAGCGCATACATGAAAAATCCTAAATCTGCTACATTTCCCATGTGGCTTGCTCCTACACAGATAAGGATATGCCCTATAAATGAGGAATACACCAAGGATGCAGAAAAAATTGCCCTAAGCATGACGAATATACGTGTTGATGTAGATGATCGGAGTGAAGGCATTGGTAAGAAGATACGCGATGCTGAGTTAGATTGGGTTCCACTAATAGCTGTACTTGGCAGCAAAGAAGCAAAGAGTAAGAAGCTTGCTGTGCGCTTTCGCGAAACTGGTTTAGTCAAGCAGATGTCAATAAAGCAGATTCAAGATTTTATCAAAAAGAAAACAGATGGATTTCCATTCAAAAATTTGCCACTTGCACAGATGCTATCTAAGAGACCTATTTTCGTAGGATAGATTTCTATTATTGACCAAATCTAAAATCTATAAATGTTCGCTCAACCAAATATAATAGGGTGTCTTTATGTCAGTAGAGGACGAAATAATACTTGGGCGTAAAAGACTTGAGGCAGAAATTTTAATGATAGATAATGAAATGGAAAGACTTCATACTAAACTTCTACACATGATAAAGGTTAGAAATAAAAAAGAACATGACCTTAGGATACTTAGAATGGATTCTGATATAGAAGATATACAAATAAATCTTACAAAAGTGCTAAAGGAAAAAATTTGATCAGATCTCTAGTAACATAAATACATAATAACCAATAACTAGTATGCTAGAAGGTTTTGTTACATGGCTCTTTTCTTTGATGCAATCTTACGGAGCCCTAAGCGTATTCTTTGGGGTTCTCATAGAAGAGATTGTTGTACCTATACCATCTGCACTCATACTTACAGGAGCAGGTTTCATACTAATACCTCAAAATATTCCAGTATCAGAAGCCTTTGTACTAGTATTACATCTTATCGTCATTCCTGCAGCGATAGCAGGCACCATAGGCTCATTCTTTATGTACGCTGTCGGCTATTATGGTGGAGAACGGGTAATAAAACGATTTAGAAGATTTCTTGGAGTAGAATGGGAAGATATCCAAAAAGAAAAAAAGCGACTCGAAACTACAAGAACTTGGTTTATGATAGCAGTGTTAAGGGCAATACCATTTATTCCCATCTCAATAGTTTCTCTTACTTCAGGTGTTCTACGTCTTGACTGGAAAAGATTTGCGCTATCAACATTCTTAGGATCAATACCCAGAAGTTTTGCCCTTGGTTTTCTTGGCTGGTATCTTGGTAGTGCATACATATCTGTAAGTAGTTACATTTCTGGAATAGAAAATATTTTAGTAATTATGTTTATAATTGCAGTTTTGCTTTATTTGTATTGGCGTAAGCACAGGAAATAGATTTTACTTTTATTGTGGAAGCAAATCCCTTCTTAGCAAATCCTTTCTTTTGAAAAGAAAGTATTTGCATTTCCAAAGAAACTAGTGATTTTGTAATATTATTATCTCTGCGAACCCCAAGAAACTAGTGGCTTCATAATATTATATTGGAAGAATATCTACTTTCCAAAGGACAGAATTTGTCAGTCAGTTCAAGTATCTTCAATGGACTTCCACTTAGTATTTATCTTTGAACAAGTAAACATATCCGGATTCTTTACTTGGTCAACTATAAGTATTTTGCTTATCTTCAATATTCAAGATAAAGTGAATTATATGATCGCGGATGAAGATAAAGATGATATTTATATTCCAGCACTGATAGAGGAAAACGAAACACTTATTCCAGAGTTCTGGCTAAGCAGAAATGTTGCATATTTGCATGGTGAAGATGATTCGTTTTCTGCTTTTGAATATAACAAAAAAAAGCAATTGCCCACATTGGCAGAACTAACACATGCACTTGATGTTTCGAAAGATTACAGGCAAAATCTTTCTTCTAAGTATGTTTATGGAGAATGTACTTCTACATTCTTGTTGGATGGCGAGAAATCAATAAATGTGTATGATTCAAATGCTTTGGTTACTGGAATGAACAAATGGTTGGAAAACCAATATGGAAGCAAAGAAGTCCGAGATAAACTTGTTGAAATCGAAAAACAAAGTTCTGAGCGATTTGTGACTGCGCATGGAATAAACATCCCATTCGAATATGTTCTTGAACTGCTTGGTTTTTTTGAGCCAAAAGTTGGTGGATATAAGATACATACATTCAACCACTTTCCAGAGGGTAAATTGCCTGCTAATTGTAAATTACCTAGTGATGCTTGGATTCTAAAATATGATAAGTTGACAGGCTTTCCAATCGAAACCTCTTCCGAAAGAAAAGATGCTGAAAAAGTCTTTGGTTCTTATGCTTCGCAATTCCGTTACGATGACAGCGGCTTGAGGCCTGTATTTCGGGATTTCATATCCTACGATGATTATGATGACCTTTTCTTAATCAGAGCAGACTGTAGCCCTGACATAGGGTATTTGAGGATCGGTGGCCGTGATTGCCGCAGATCTAAAATTGCAGAACAGCTTGTTGCATCTGTGTAAGTTATCTTGCAATCATGTTTGCAAGAAAAGCTCTTGATCAAAGATTTTAATATGTCTAAAATCTTTGTCGTCTCAGAAACCTATAACTATAAGGT
>CAYMYT010000003.1:0-8729 GCA_964394755.1 uncultured archaeon | reverse complement strand
ATCGTCTTCGAAAGAACATTTGATTTAGTATTGCGAAGCCGTCTGTTTCTTGGGACATTAAGAGATAATAGATTATGAGTCAATAGTTTTTTGGGGTTCGTAAAGACCTTTTTTTCTAAAAAAGGGATTTACTAAAGAAGGGATCTTATTTAACTACCAATGGCTTAGAATTATCCCAAATCATATTAAACATTGGTTCAAACAAGTTTGCAGCAGCATGATTACTTTGTGTCCAAACAGCAACATCCTGTGTAGGATGTGTTTTCTTATCATCAGTCAAACCAAGCAAAAATTGTTCTCCGTCAATTATACAAAATCGAGCAAGAGCGCCATCAAACACTTGTGCATTGCTAATATCACGAATATTTGCATTTTTTGCCATTTGAACAGCAGCATCATTAGTTTGCTTTGTAACCGGTACTGCTATATTCACTTTTACACCATTTTCTGATATCTTCTTTATAAGATCCCCATGATTTTCTGAAATCTCCATAAATCCACTTTCTGTTGTAAGAAGCTTTACATTCTTCTTTGCTTTCTTTAGCATAGTACCAAGCTGCTGGTGTAGTGCATATCTTCCCTTTATTGTTCCTGTCATATCCTCAGGTTTCATGGTCTTGATATTTTCTTTATGAACATGTTCAAGGTCCTTTATGATCTCACTTTTTACAAGTCTATCAATCTTATCACACAATTCTACAGCCTCTTCAGAAACCTTTTTCTTTGCTCTTTCAAGTGCTTCCTTAGGAGAAATAGAAACATATTTCATAGGTTTTCCAGGCTGGATGACAATGAATCCTCTATTTGCCAGAGTCTCTAATACATCATAGCATCTTGATCTAGGTACGTTAGAAACATCTGAAAGTTCTCCAGCTGTTGAATTACTTCGTGAAAGTAGAGCAACCCAAAGATTACGCTCGTACTTATTAAGACCAATCGTCTTCAATGCATCCAATGTTTTTGCACTTACAACCATATTATCACTTAGTAATTATGAATCAAAAGCTTTAAATGCGTTTTATTCGTTCAGTAACAACTAATTTTCCACTCAATCCCACTGGTTTTTCTTGTTTTGCTTTGCTTCAGCCTTATATTTCTTATCAAGCATCATAACCAAAGATTTTACTTCGTCAACTGATTTACTTGTATCAGAAATACCACTGGAGTTGCCTACACCTATAACTATAACTTTCTCACCTTTCTTTGAACGGCCTATTGCTTTTTCAACAAGCATACGTGCTTTTGGAAGAGCATCGTAAACTTCTTTTTTCATAGGCATTATTGCTTCTGCCATACCAACTTTTATTACAATACTGTCTATAGGTATTTTCTTTGGTAGGAGTACATTTTCAATCATTTCTCTTTGGCCTACACCGCCCATGGCAAACCCAACACCCTCTGCAACACCACCAGATGGTTCTCCCTCAAGTTTCTGAGCTGCATCGATTGTTACCACTCGAGCAATTTTATTCTTTTTCATAATCGAAGTAATGCCTTCATCAATGCGACCAAGGTGTGGTGCAGGACCCTTTGCCTTAAATACAAAACATGTACGATTTGCAATAGTTACCTTATCCACCATAACATCTTCTGAGATCTGTGTTGGTTTAGACATATAAGATGCAGCTACTAAAGGTCCTATAGAATCACCTATAGGCCATCCATTTACAAAAGCTTCTGTACCGCGCAATTCACTTTCTGCAATCTTTTCTATGATAGGAAGCTGCATTTGAAGTATCATTGCAACCTGCAAATTTTTGAATTTCTTCGCAATCTCAGAAAAATGTCGTACAGTCTTTGATATTTGCCTAAGACCTATAGCAGCCCTTAATCCGTAATTTATTTCCTGCTTTTCACTATAGCTTTTTTTGCCTGCAATATCATCAACAAATTCACTGAATCGTACTTCCATTCCACGTATTAATTGATCAACCTTTTGAACAAGTCCGTATGGGTCTATATTTGATGGTTCAACAACAAAAAAATCTGTAAATTCACCAACCTTGTCGCGTGTCTCAGTTCTTATATCACCTACTTTTTTACATACCATTTTATTTGCAGCTTTCGACATGTTTTCTAGTCTTAAAGCAGATTGTTCAATTCTGAATATGGTGTGGTGAAGAATTATTCGAGGATATAGGAAAAAAAATACAAATAAAAGAACAAACCATACCATGCTACCAATAATGTCTGATTGCATTAACATAACATCACTTGAATACTGACAATATCTGATCTTCCTGATATTTTTCTGAGAAGATCTGATTTCAAACATCTTTGTCATCCTTGAATATGCTGCGCATATTCAGGATCTTATCTTTCCATAGGTGTATAGGAAAGATCAGATCTCAGAAACCTAAAAGGTTTCTGCAGAAGATCTCAGAGCCTCCAATGCTTCTGTAGATAATGAATGTAAAGCTTTATAAATCTTGCATTTCCACTAGTCTATTCAGAAAGCGAAGTTTTCTGATATCTCGAATACATCCTTAATAATATTGATGGATGTATTCAAGATGACCAGTGGTTCTCCACATAGAATAGCAAGCGTTAGTCATAAAACACTCATCATCTTGAACACGTCCAAAACTACCAACTTTAGTTGGTATGTATTAAGGACGTGTTCGGGATCATATCTTCCCACACAAGAAGGAACAAAGTTCCTTCGGTGCAGAATGACTCAACGAGTCATTCTTGCAAACACACAACTTTAGTTGTGGGTATACAAGGAAGATCTGATTTTTTTAACAAGGAGACCGGTAAAATTTTACTTTGGCTGATACATTTTTATCTTAGCTGGTACAAAAAGTATCATGTATAAAATAATGATAACTATTATCCTAACAATTTCAATAATTGCTTATATTATGATTAGTTATCCCGTCATAGGGGATTTTCTACATTATCTGAAGGGAACACTATTCAAAGAAACTAGTAAAAACGACAGCATAAACTCTACAAATAATACGAATTCAACACCAATTAAAGTATCAGGCGGGTAAATCAGGTTTCTTTATTATCTCTTAACTTTTTTAGAAATTTTTCTGTATTACCAAGTACAGTGTATATAGATTTTCCAATAAGCCACACAAAATATACAAGCAAACCTATCAGCATAAAATGTAGGACAGAAACACCATCGGTAGGAACTGGTATTGAAAATGCTTTGTTTAATAGAAGAGGAACAACAACAAAACCTGTTGAAACAAGTGCTGCATTCATCACAATCTTTGTTGATTTTTTTAATGACAACACGAAGAAGATAAAGATTATTGCTAAGAATACAAAATTTGAATTTAGAAAACTTGCTATTTCCATAGTAATATTTCCCATATAAAAATATAAAAGTTAACGCTTTATCTTCTACTTCGTATGAATTTCTATAACGTCTTTATTCTGAAGCTTATAATCAAGGCCTACCTTGCTTATAATACCGTTTCGCCATAGCCTAGCAAAATTAAAATTGTCAAGAAAGTCTTTATGAATCCTGTTAGTAAAATCCCATACATTAGAACCTCTTTTCAAAGCCATTGGAGTCATTGTTTTCTTACTATAAACAACAATTAAAGACAGGGTATCCCAAAGCCTATTTTTTATATCTGTCATATTTTCTCTAAGGCTTATTGTAATAGTCTTTGTACGTATAAAATTCCGTTTCAATATTTCTTTTAGGCGATCTTCATCATCTGCGTTATTAACAACAAGCGCTACAACATCACAACTACGCGTAATACTAAGATATTCTGCTTTAAAGGTTGCAGGCAGTTCAATGATCTGTATCTTAATACCAAAGCAATCCATCATCCCTATCTCAGGTTTTGTAGTAGTATAGTCGTGTTTAGCAATTTCTGGTTTGGCATCAGTAAGTGCTGATAATATAGTAGACTTTCCTGATCTGGTAAAACCTAAAAGACATATTTGTGAGTCCCCCTCTTTTTTTATTCCAGTGCTTTTGCCTTGACCTTTTTCTGCAACTTTACGCAACTTTGCAAGTCTTGACTTAAGTTGTGCATACATTACTTCACTGCCGTGATGTTTTGGCAGTAACCTTATCATCTCTTCAAGTGCTGCTATCCTTTCATCTTTATTTTTTGCTGACCTAAACCGCTCTTCAGCTGCATAATATTCGGCAGGTGCATTCACAGGCATATTATAGCTAACCAAGAAAAGATTTAATATTTCTTGATTAGCTAGGAGTCCAGTTCCTGAAGGACGACTATAATTCTACCACAATCAATTCTTCCCAAGGAATTTTTTTTCTTGCTATTATTCTTGAGTCTGTCTTCCATGTCAATGGTTTCCCTGTGATCGAGGATACAAGAAGTAGTATACGACCACTTTTAGTGAGATGCTTACAGGCATCATTAACAAATCTATCTATTAGTTCAGCATTTTTGCCAGCAGCCCACTGTAAACTTTCTTTTTCAGAATCAAGGTCAACAGGAATATAAGGTGCATTGAAAACAATCAAGTCAAAGAGTCCATGTATATTATGGAATAGATCAGATTGCACTGCATTGATATGCACGTGATTTAACTGTGCATTTTTCTTAGTAGTTTCAACAGCTTTTTCAGAGATATCAACTGCAGTAACATTTGCACCACCTTTAGCCATTATTATAGAGAGCAGACCTGAACCGCATCCTATCTCAAGACATGACTTACTTTGAAGATCTGTATTTTCCAACAATTCAGCAAATAACAGCGAATCTTCTTCTGGATAGTAAACATTTTCAGGTACTTCAAGAATTATTTGACCACGAAAGAATTTCATTTTTTCTTCAGCTTAAGGTAACTTCCAGTTATAATACCAATCAACATAAGACGAGCAATAGAAAGACCAATAAAGGCTATTGTTGAAAGGCTAAGTAAGATAAACATATCTGTGCCTAAGAAACCGCTCTGAGCGATATTAAAAAATCCGTACAAAACATAAAAGATTAATGGCGAAATTGTTATAGCTAAAATTATAAAGAAAAATGCAACTGTAAGCAGCCATGTTATTAGAACATCAACAAAAGACTTCTTGAATATGTTAATAGAATTACTGATCGCTTCTAACGTATTATTTTTACCTAGTATAATACCATGCGTTACGAACATGAAAGCTGCAGCAACAATTATCTGAAAAATCCAACCAACAAAAAACAGGAAAATGAATAAAAGTGAACTGATTACCCCTATAATACCCACTAGTATAGATGCTGCCAGTAATCTAGGATATGCATTTTTTACAGCATATGCACTCAATATTAAGTTTTTTCGTTTTGTGAAAATGGTAAAATTATGGGTAAAAAAAGCGTATTCAAATATACCTAATAACACTAGAAAAATAATTGTTGTAGTCCAGATAAGAAATATATTTACTATAGAAAAGTTCAGATCAGTTGCAATCACAGCTCCAATTATAGCACTAAATAAAACTAAATCAAGAAAGACAGATAACAAGATCTGTTTTGGCTGTCTTGCAAAACTCCATGCATTTGATATAATTTTATCGTACATATCTTATACACCTATCATAGATACATACCATAATAAATCTACTCATTCTCAGAAAATATTTTTATAGCTGATATTATTGCAAAAATCCCAAGAACGGTTTCGAGAATTCCGAATACCCAAGCAAGTGCAATGTATATTTCAAAGGATGTTATTCCAGGATAGACTGATAATACTGTCTGAATAAGTCCTGAGATAGCACCTGCAAAGTATATAATAGCTATACCGAAAAATAATGATGTTATGCCAAGAAGAAGCATTGTTATTCCATAAACTTTTTCCATAATTATAACTATTTCTTGAGTTTTTATATCTTGTTTGCTGTCACAAGCACAAAAAATCTAGCTATACGACTTTAAGAACTTGTGAGCCTATAATAGTGTAAATGACTTCTACTGATCAAAACATAAGAAAATATTGTTTAATTAATGCTATCGAACACGCTGGTAAAGCACAGCCTAAGTCAGTCCTAGGTAAAATTCTTGCTGATGACCCTAATCTTCGCTCTAGTGCTATGGAATTGCGTTTCACAATAGAAAAAGTTGCTCAGCAAGTAAATAACCTAACATTGGAGCAACAGAAAGATGAATTGAAAACACTAGGAGGATATACTGCTCCTGTACGTACAGAAAGGAAAGGTCTACCAGACCTTGAGCTTACACGTGAAAAATTTACATTACGCTTTGCGCCAAATCCTAACGGAGCAATTCATATGGGAAATGCCAGACCTGTTATACTATGCGATGAGTACGCAAAGCGTTACAACGGTCGTCTAATTCTAAGGTTTGATGATACTGATCCAAAAATAAAAGTCCCTGAAAAAAAGTTTTATGAATGGATACGCAGAGACCTTAAATGGTTGAAAGTAAAGATCTATAAAGAAGTTATTTGCTCAAAACGTCTGAATATATATTATAACCACGCTGAAAAACTGCTGAAAATGGGTAAAGCATATGTTTGTACGTGTGATTCTGAAAAATGGAAGAATCTTATACAAAAATCAAGAGCATGTCCATGTCGAAATCTTGCCCAGACTATGCAATTAAGGCGATGGCGTAACATGCTTAACCATAAATTCAAGGAAGGAGAAGCTGTTTTGCGTATCAAAACACATCTTGACGACAAAAATCCTGCTGTACGTGACTGGCCTGCAATGCGTATAGTTGATAAGCCATTGCACCCACTAAAAAAGGCTCATTTGTGGCCTTTATACAATTTTGCATCAGCAATAGACGACCATCTACTAAATATTACACATATATTTCGTGGTCAGGAGCATTCAACAAATGAAGCAAAGCAACAGTATCTATATGATAGCTTCCGTTGGAAATATCCTATTGTTACCATACTTGGAAGATTTTCCCTTTCAGAAAGTATTTTGAGCAAGTCGCAGATAAGTGAAGGGATAAAGAATCATACATACGATAGCTGGGAGGACCTACGATTAGGGACATTAAGCAGCCTACGAAGACGTGGTTTTCAACCAGATGCAATAAGACAGATAATAGTTGATATAGGGACAAAGCCAAGTGATATAACCATAAGTATGGATAATCTTTCTTCTTATAACAGAAAAATCATAGACAAGACAGCAAACAGATATTTCTTTGTCCCTAATCCGATGAAAATAGAAGTTAAAGGACTAAAAGTGAAGCGGGTAAAACTGCCTTTGCACCCAGAGCATAGCACTGGATCACGTGATTTCTCATTATCAAATGTATTCTATATAGATTCTGAAGATTTTAACAAAAATAGAGGACTTGAAGTGCGTCTGAAAGAGTTATGTAATGTAAAGCTTGATGCGGTAAGTGAATATAGAGGAACAGAGCTTAGAGCTGTTCCAAAGATACAATGGGTGCCTGAAAAACATATAGTTGTTAGAGTGAGCCTTCCTGAAGAAGAAATAAACGGATATGGGGAAATTGCTCTTACAAAAGCCAAAGTAGGGGATATAGTACAGTTTGAGCGCTTTGGTTTTGTGCGCATCGAAAAAATCAGCAAAAATATGGTCAATGTAGTTTGGTCTCATGAATAAACTAAGTGTTGCCTTGCTAGCTGCGAAAAAAGGAGGTTTAGTTCTTAGTAAGAAATATAGTAGTATTCTCAACGAAAAAGCAAAAACAAAAATAAAGTATAATTGGCATGAAGTTGTTACAGATGCTGACATCGAGTCTAACAAAATAATCAAAGATACAATAAAGAGTGCTTTTCCTGATCATAGTATAATCTCAGAAGAGAGTGAGCCAGAAATACATAAGAGTGACTATGTATGGTACGTGGACCCTTTGGATGGAACCACAAATTTCACGATGCATATACCATTTTTCTGCTCTACTATCGGTCTAACTTATAAAAATGAGCCTATATTGGGTGTTGTATTCTCACCAATAACAAAAGAGCTCTTTACAGCAGAGAAGGGGATGGGTGCATTTCTTAATGGTAAGCCTATACAAGTTTCTAATAATACAGATATCAAGAAGACCATAGTAAATTACTGTCATGTAAATGTGCCCAACCAAATAAAAGTGTTTGAGAGGCTATACTTCAAACTAAAGACAGAAAGCAGAGATATGAGAAGATTAGGATCAGGTAATCTTGATCTATGTTGGGTTGCATGTGGCCGTAATGACGTTTACATCAGAACAGGCAACATTCCATGGGACATTATCCCAGGTTTTGTGATAGCAAAAGAAGCAGGAGCTCGTATCACAGACTGGAATGATAAACCATGGACACTCAAATCAGAAACATTAATGGCAACAAATGGTCTTTTACATGAAAAAATGCTTGATTTGTTGAGATGAGTTGAAATCAGATGACGACTATGAAAGTACTTACAGGTGGAGGGTTCAATCATATACATTCAGGGCATATCAAACTTCTAAAGAAGTGTAAAAAACTAGGGTTTTTGATTGTAATTATCTCTAATGATAGCCACAACAAGAGACCAAATGCTTTGCCTGCATTAGAGCGTAAGAAAAACCTCGAAGCATCTTCTATTCCGGATAAGGTCATTATCGGTGACCCTGACAGATTCGTAGGTGTTCTCGAAAGAGAGAATCCTGATATCATTGTTCTTGGCCATGATCAAAAACTTCCTGACGAAGAAACAGAGCAGTATGTCAAAAAAAAGAAAATAGAAATTGTAAAAATGAAAAAGTTTAAGAAAAATTAAGATGAATTCAAAATTTTTTACGATGAATTCAAAATTTTTTACGATGAATTCAAAA
>CAYMYT010000002.1:0-30832 GCA_964394755.1 uncultured archaeon | reverse complement strand
ACCACAAAACTAATCAACTGATTCTCATTAACACTCTTACTTCCAATAGCATTCAGAACAGGAGCTCTATTTGGAACTACTGGGAAATCTATTGTTTTAGTTTCAGAATTTGTGCTCTTTCCACTTATATCAGTCGAACTTGCGTAGTAACTATGTTTGGAAGCACTATGAACAACAACATCAGTTATAGTACAACTTCTACCAGAACAGCCAGTGGATTTTATCAGATTCGAATCTTCAAAAATTTCTAATCTTACAATACCTGCATTATCAGCACTATCTATTGCTAGTGCTGTTAAAACCAAAGTATTTCCAGAAATTGTTGCTGACAAACTAGTTGTAGGTGGCAAGTCTACAGCATAAGCTAAAAGAACCATAAAACTAACCAGAAATACTAGTGTGAGGCGTGCAATCATAGAAATCACTCAAATTTTTTCCTGATAATAATCATCACTTCAGGTTTATGTCTATCTTCAACTTTACTGTATTCAACATTAACACCTATAGCATTATCTTTGCTTGTAAAGAAATTAGTACCAATACTAGTTTTCTTTGTTGTAGTGTTACCAACATCGACAGATTTATGGCCTATATTGAACCCAACCTTATTCAAAAAAATATCTATACCGACTTCATTAGTCGAGACAGGACCAGAGTTTGAATTCTTGTAATCTATTGAATATCTACTTGTTCCAGTAATATTATTAGCATGATTCAAACTATACAAACCTTCTTCTGCCACGACAGCACGTAAAGTATCTGGAAGTATAAATTTAGCTTCAATACCACCTATAAAAAATTTCTCGTAGTTTTGTTTGTCAACTTCTCTGATATCTTTATCAGAATTTTCATTATAGACAAATTTTATACCAACTGTTTGGTCAATATTTTTATCAGATTTGATGAGATCTATGGATGGTACCACGAAAAGTGAGTATTTTTCATGATCAACGCTGTACATAGCAGTTCCATTAATATTGTAATTCTCATCTTTACCTGTTTTAACTAGGTTGAATGATCCACTAGCGATTGCGTCACCAAGTCCAAATAAATTTCCAAATCTACGATTTCCTGAAATACCACCTCGTTTACTGTCCTTTTTAGTTCCGTCTGTGTCAACGAATTTAATATCTTTGTAAAGAATTAGTGCTGTCGGGCGACTATTTTCATTTCTGTGATCAATAACAAAACCAGCGTCTCTCGTATTAGTTTCTGATAATATACTATTTTTAACCTCTGATGGTGGTAGGCCATGAAATGATGCTTTAACATTTACATCAACACCTGTGTTGTTCTTAGTATCGCCGTAAAGAAGTCGAGTAAAGTAACCAGACTCACCTCTAGAACCAAGTGATACCAGTAAATCTAGTGGCAGTACTACAAAACCTTCTTTTTCTTCTTCTTTTGTTAAGATGCTCTCACTTATGAATGTAGGTCCAAGATCGGTATTTTCAACATAATCCTTCAATGATACATTTTGAGTTTTCTTTGCACCATAACTAAGTACGAAATCGTTCGGTTTGTTAGGTGAAACTATACTAATCTTATAATTATCATCATTACCACCAACTGCGTCTACACCAATGACCAGTCTTGGATATGTCTCTAGCAATTTTATTTCATTCGGCTTATCAATTTTCAATCTATATGATAACTCATCACCGTAAGCGCTACCACCATAAAGACATAGTGCAGTCATCAACCCCGTAGCGAATTTAGACATTTTCATACTACTTTAAAGTTACATAATGCTTTAAACCTATGTGTAGAAAAAATGAAGCTAAATTTCAATTACGCCAGACACACGAAAAAATTACATTGTTTTTTAAACAGGATATGATGCCAAAAATGCACAAATATGTTCTACTAATCGCATTACTTACGCTTAAGAAGATTATTCTAGATTGTTAATTATGTTAATAGTCATCGATAATGGTAATGCTAGTGAGATCATAAAAAATTTACGCATGACTGCACAGATCAAGAAGCCGGCAGATGCACTTAAAACAGATTGTCTAGGTTTTATTATATCAGATGGCATCCTAAATAATACTCTGAAGAAGACAATAGAGGATTTTGTAAAAACTACAAAAAAACCTGTATTAGGTATAGGCCTAGGTGGTGCATATGTAGCAAGTGCGTTTGGCGCCAAGATTCTGGAGTCCAAGCCAGCAAAAAATGTCCGAACAAAAATAGTTAAGGCATCACCAACTCTTCTCAATCTTAAATCATCTTTTAATGTTGTAAGTGAATCTAAATATACTATAGATAATTTGCCAGAAAACTTTGATGTTGTAGCACAGTCACCCACATGTGAATATGAGGTTATACAGCATCGTGAGAATCCATTGTTTGCCGTACATTTTAATCCAGAATTGGGTCTTGATGGTAAGAAAATTCTAGATAATTTTGTAGAATTTATCAAAGTTTGGGATAAATATCATAAATGATAAATATCATGGATACTAGTTATTGTTCTTCAAAGTGTTTTGCTTTTATGACTACCCATCAAAACAATTATGAACGCTACAATTATTACTAAAACAACAAAACCGATAACAAAAAATGTGGTGTCGGGTAATGTTTTGGTTCTACATTTTCCATCTAAACAACCAAATTCGCAATTTTCTATCACCACAAATTCTAGACCTTTATTGCATTCACGCAGTCCACTTGCGTAACAAAGCCTTATACCAGGCTTACATATATTAAAATCAGTCGTATTTGTAGTCGTATCTATTCTCTCAGACTTTGTTGTTATTAGTAATTCATTTTCTTTCACTGTAGGTAAATTATCACCTGTTATAGCAAATGTAGAGAATCCAGGCGATACTGCTGTGTAAAAAACAAATGAGGAATCTTCCTTCAGGAAATCTGTCTGGAGTTTTTTCCAAGTATTTTCAAATCTTTGTAAAGTAATACTACTTCTATTAATATTGTTTACTTTTATCCATGTTTTGTTGACTTTAAACACAATATTCACGACCTTTATGTCTGTATCAAGTTTATCTGAATGAACAATTTCTAAATATTGGTACGCCTTTTCTGCAGTCGGCACACTTGGAAGTAATGGTACAAAGGAAATTTCTGTTGGTATAGGTATCACATCTCTATAGAATATAGTCCTAATAGAATCTATGGCAATCTCAGGTCTTTTTACATCAAGACTCAGTGCTATTTCATATTCATCTTCTACTTTATGTATTTTTTCAGGTTTTAGAGTTTCTGTGATTTTTATTGGGGTTGTCACAATTGCTTCTGGTGATACTGATCCTGATGGTAGGATTACAAATGCAAACCTGGAACCTATGCTACTTGGTACTGTAGGTTGCTCAGGACATTTGCCACAATCACTACTACAAGAACTACAACTCTCGCTTACACTACATAAAGTGTCACCACAAAAATTAGGTTCACCAAGTGCGACTGCCTGCGCTTCCTTAATAGAAGCTTCCAAAGTTACAGTATCTGAATTAGAGTGTCTTGTGGCTGCAAATCCTTCAAACTTTGATGTAACCAAACTAGACCATTTAGAATTACATAAGTATGTAACAAAGTTGAACTTATCACAACTATAAACTCCAGCTGCACTGGTATTAAGCATTCCCAACGCTGAAAGATTTTCGATAAATGTTATGTCTATATTTTTATAACTCCATGAAACATTTATTGGGTAAACAGTATACAAGGTAATATCTTGACCAACAGTTTTCTCACGTTTTGGCTCAAAAAAAGCTGACAAGTTTTCGGAAATAGTTACACTATCGAAAGAAATTGCATTATATCTATTACTATTTTTATTAATATCAAGAAATGCTATTGTTGTCGGTTCATCTGAAAACTTAAATGTTCTGTCGGTGTCATTAGGCCTAAAATTAAAAATTCCTATACCTTGAATAAAAATAGTTGTTGTATTTTTACTTTTGATATTAAGATTAACTATGGTCTCACTTCTTGACAAAAATACGTCTTTTTCTATAGTGTTATCTTGATTATTATATTCTTCTTCAGTATTCGCATAAAACTTAATTGTGTGTGGACCATTTTCAAGCAGTAGATCAATATTTTCACTCCATATGTAACCATCTGGTATTTCAATTGTTGAATTCCATATAAGTTTAGCATTGCTATATAATTTTGCGTCGACATCTTTTGCAGATTTACCACCACGATTTTCTATCTTCAATTTAGCAGAAACGTCTTTTTTGGTTTTGTCTATTTGCATAGAAACTACTAGGTCTGGTTTATCTGGAAAAACCCTCGAAAATGTTCTGTAAATATTATTTTCTTGGTTAGAATCTTTTTGGAATTCCAGGCGAACACCAATTTCGTGCAATCCACTTATATTTTTTGATGCGAATGCTAGAGTTGTATTAATTGACTCTTTTGCGGCAAGATCTACAATTTTAGTGCCGAGTATTTCTCCTGTAGTGTAGTCCAAAAGCGTGACATTTGCACCATATGCATCAACTGTACCGAGATTTGTTAAATAAACCTCAAGCTCCTTAGTATTCAAAGTTATTTTTTTCGGTAAAACAATTTTTCCTGTTAAGTCTACGAAGTCATTGAAATGTGTTACTTTTATTTTCGCATCGGCTCCATTTTCAACAAACTTTATACCTATACCTTTTATCTTATCTACGTATTCACCCCTAACACTAAGCGGAAGACTTACTAAATTAGATGTGGTGCGACCTATAAAACGTGGTGCAAAGTGAATCAGTGTAGCATCTTGGCCACTTGTCGGTAAATCTTCATCGAAACCTATTGGTTTTCTGTATTCAAGGTAGTAAAAATCTTCACCCCATGGTATTTTTATCACTAGAAGCCCATCGTATTTTTCTATTGGTGATAAGATATACGTACCGCTACTAGTTACTGTAATTTTGTTTTCATCGATCCAGCCTAATTTTTCTTTGTGGTACGAATTAAAATGAACAACTCTTTTACCACCACCCATTACATCATAGAAATCCCCATATTCGACAGGTTTACAGCCATCTGGTCCAACATCTCCAAAACTTCTTTTTTGGCAATCCAGCATATTTGCATGTAGTAGACCAAACCCATGGCCTAATTCGTGTAATACGTTCCTTAAAGTCGAGCAATTTTCAGATAGATAAGCGTAAGACATCTTTACTTTTCCATCTCCTGTAACCCATGTTATTTTATCAATGTATCCGAATGCACATCCACACTTCGTAGAAGCAGCAGTAGAAGGTGAGAATACCATAACTGAATCATATTCTTGAAAATCTACCAGAGGATCAGCAGCAGCCACAACACTTTTTGCAGAACACGCATCGTTTACTGATACAGGAAGTATTTTCTCGGCTTTTATCGAGGCTTTGCCGTAGGATACTTCTTTTATATAGTCATTTGCACTACTCATAATTTTACTTACGACTTCTTCATTTAGATAATTAAAGTTACTGCCATGTTCTACTGCAAAGATAACCAAGATATTCTGGTTGCCTATGATCCGGTCTTCAGCTTCCTCAATGATTTGTAAATTCTGTTTACCTAGTGTTACAACTTTATTTCCCAGCTTGTATCCGGCAACGCTTACTTTAGCATTGGAGTCCAGATGCTCAATATCGTCTAGAGATGAATTGGAGTGTAGCGAAACTTGCGTACCATTAGACTCAAGAAAGTATAGGAATCTGCTAATTTCACTTCCAAATTCGTCTGCATGTAATATTTCAGCTCTACCTTCAATACTAACGTAGTTTTCAATATAAGGCTGTACACTATTTGGTAATCTTTTCCTCACATCTTCTGGTAAGAAAAGATTTGTTGCCTCAGTTATGTTTTCTTCGATTAGAGATAGCATAACGTTTTTTCTTTTTTGAGCAACAGTAATAAGTTCTTCTGTCTTGATCCTATCAAACTCTCCTGTTACCAAATCCAATTCTAAGTCATCTATTCTATTCAGAAGAGAACCAGTAAGTTCTCTAGCAAGTGTTATGTTATCTTCAGGTAATCTAAAATAACCTACAACTGATAGTCCTGTGGAAAGCAGTAAAATAAGCATTGTTATTGTTAATACTAAGACACCTAACTTAATTCTTGAATTGCTCAAAAGCATAATGTATTTTGTATTGTGGTGTATAAAACACCTTTAGCTTGGAACTAGATAATAGTTGGCAATACAAATGCCTCAAGAACTGCTCCTAATATTACAGCCATGATACTAAAAGTGAAGAATATTGCTGACTGCAGCACAGCGTGGTTAAACTCATGGCTTCGATATTCAAATCTTATGAATGCGCTTGCAAGCACTGTTCCTGCTATTGCACCCAAAAAATATCCACTAAGTTCTACAATTGTATGCGGCAAAAACGCTATAAAAAGCCCTGACTTTCCTGATGTAAGGAAATTCGAAAAAAGCTGCGCAACAACAAAAGAGTTTAGGGTTATTATAAAAAGCGAGCCTATTGAGTAAAGCATCGAGAGAATAAGGCCTAGGAATATTATTTTTGTGTTATTCACTATTATAGATGAGAAATTCTGGAAAGCAGTTGGTAAAGAGAATTGTATGTTTTCGTATGTACCAAGTGGAACTATACTCTCAACAGGGAAAAACGAATATAGTATTGTAAGCTCCACTATCATTCCGAAAAAAATGTACATGTAGATCTCGAATATATCTTTTTTACTTAGATCTTGAGAAAATATCTTTATACTCATCGGAACAAGAGGCATAGTTGAAAAGAAAACACCCGGTAGAATTTTACCTGGAAAAAGAAGCCAACCTAGAAAAAATCCAATCAATGAGAAAAATGCTCCTACGAAAAAAAGCGTACTTTCCTTTTTTTGACTGAAGTAGTGAACAAAAATTTCATCGATTAACATATATATCTACCATCTTACTGTTCTACTCTACAGAAGCCTCTGTTAGATCTTAACATTATCCAGTATAAGCCATGTCTTCTTCCATTTTCTGGGATTTTCTTTTTTTCAGTGTGCTTTCGTAAAATGTATTCATATCGTTACTTACAGAAGGCTTCACTGTTTTGAGTGCGGTATCAAAGTCTCTTTTTTCAACACATTTCGATTCTACATCACGACGCATTGCACCCATTGCAGCTTCCCTGCATAGGGCTTCTATATCTGCACCTGAAAAGCCTTCTGTCTGTGCTGCAATCTTTTTCAAATCGACATCATCAGCTAGTGGCGTGTCTTTTGTGTGCACCTTAATAATTTGGTACCTTGCAGATTCTTCTGGTGTTTGAACTATTATTTGTTTATCAAATCTCCCAGGTCTCATCAGTGCGGTGTCAATTAGATCTGGTCGATTTGTAGCTGCAATAACGATTACACCCTTTAGATCTTCTAGTCCTGACATCTCTGTTAATAATTGCGAAACAACACGTTCAGTTACGTGGCTATCTATACCATAACCACGTTTTGGCACAATGGCATCTATCTCATCGAAAAATATTATTGCTGGGCTTACCTGTCGTGCTCTTCTGAAAACATCACGTATGTGACGCTCACTTTCCCCGACATACATGCTAAGAATTTCTGGTCCTTTCACAGAAATAAAGTTAGCACCGCTTTCATTGGCTACTGCTTTTGCCAGCAAGGTTTTTCCACAACCAGGTGGGCCATACAGAAGTATACCAATAGGAGGTCTTATGCCAAGTCTTTTGAATGATTCTGCATATTTTAGAGGCCACTCAACAACCTCTTTTAGATGCTTTTTAGTGGTCTCAAGTCCACCTACATCATTCCATTTTACTTTTGGTATCTCTATCATTACTTCTCTCATAGCAGAAGGCTGAACTATCTTAAGCGCGTATTCAAAATCTTCCATACATACAACGAGTTTCTTTAATATGTCTTGAGATATGGGTGCATCAGCTTTCAGACTACCAATGTCTGGGAGAACCATTCGTAGTGCGTGCATCGCAGCTTCTTTACATAGGGCTGCTATATCAGCACCAACATATCCGTATGTTATATCTGCAATCCGCTGAACATCAACATTCTTTGTAAGTGGCATCCCTCTTGTGTGTATCTGCAGTATTTCTTTTCGCCCGTCTCTTTGTGGTACACCTATTTCAATTTCTCTATCGAATCTTCCAGGCCTTCTTAGTGCAGGATCAAGAGAGTTTGGTATGTTAGTTGCACCTATTACTATTACTTTGCCTCTTGATTTCAGGCCATCCATTAAAGTAAGCATTTGACTTACCACTCTTTTTTCTACTTCACCTTTGACTTCTTCTCTTTTTGGTGCAATAGCATCAATTTCATCAATGAAAATTATACTTGGCGAGTTTTTTTCTGCCTCATCGAAAACCTTACGAAGGTTTTCCTCCGACTCGCCATAAAATTTACTCATTACCTCCGGGCCATTAATCACTATGAAACGAGCACCACTTTCATTGGCTACTGCTTTTGCCAACAAGGTTTTTCCACAACCTGGAGGACCATGTAAAAGTATACCTTTTGGCGGCTCTATTCCAAGCCTTTCAAAGAGCTCTGGGTGTTTTAATGGAAGTTCTATCATTTCCCTTACTTTTTTTACTTCTTCGTGGAGACCACCAAGATCTTCATATGTTACATCTGGTACACGCTCAGCTTCCAACGGCTTTGTTGCTTGCGGAAGCAGTTCGACCTCAGTTGTTCTTGTAATTCGAACTATTCCCTTAGGCTCTACATTTACAACTACAAATTTTTCCTCCCCGAATGGTGTAAAGAAAAATTCACCAAATTCCACCCCAAAGAACTGTTCAAAGAGGGATCCCTGTGTTCTTTTATCCTGAACAACTGGGTTTGGTATGATGATATCACCTACAACAAGAGGTCGCATAAGCAAGTTTTGTTTTAAGATGTTACCACCCATATGAATGATAATACCTTTTCTAGCTGGAGCTATTGTAACAGAACGAGCTTCTTTTGTGTCAGCTTTTCTCACTTTTACAATTTCACTTATTCCTGCTCCACAATTTCTTCTTACAAGACCATCCATACGTATTACATCAAGACCAACATCAGCTGGGTATGCACGAACAGCTATAGCTACACTTTTTCTCTTACCTTCGATTTCGATGACGTCACCTTCTGTGATACCTATTGCTTTCATATCACGGGCTGTCATCCTTCCGATGCCTCGGCCGAAATCTCCTCTTTCAGTAAGTTCACCAATTTTCAGCTTAATTTCAGGTTTCTCGTTACCTTTTTCTTTTTCCACATTACTCATAATTTCTCACGTTCGACGACAATAACTTATACCCCTTACTCATAATTTCTCATCCTACTTAAAAGCTTTTTCATTTCAACCATAATTTCTATCATCTCACATTCAACCTTATTATCCCACTTTTCGAAATAATTTTCAACTTGTTTCATATTAGCGAGTTCAACTATGAATGCAGAGTCTGCTATTTTTATATGTGGGACGTCATCAAGTATACCATGTCTTCTGTAGCGGTATACACGATTATTTCCTGGAACTGTTTGCTCCCATCCATATAGGCCTCTAAAGAATCTGTTGCGTTCTGATAGACTTTCAAAGCGTTCACTATGAGTATCAAAACTTATTATTACAGCATTCGCCTTACTTTTTATTGTTACACGCATACGTATCACTTTAGGATTAACACAGCCTAAAATTTAGTATTATGTAAACACTAAAGTATTTAAATTAGTATGGATCTGGTTTGTCTTCGAATATACAGTGGTATGATAAATTACAGAATGTAGTCAATAAATATATGTTTGTGTTTATTTTATTATGTGCGAATGTGATAAAAAAAGTTCAGGTGTTATCGGATCTCTAGATGATTCAAGAGAGAAAAAAGTCTTTAACATAATTTCAGAAGGACCAGTGAATTTTACTACAATTAAAAATAAATCCAGCCTTCATCAAGAAATAACTTCTAGGGTACTAAAAAGACTATCTGATAAATTACTTGTGAGAAAGACAAAGAAAACATATGATCTGTGTTGTGATGGTACTAAACTAAAATTAGAAAAGGTGTAGAGATGGTAAAAAGAAAGATAGCAAAACAAAAGAAAATGCTAAAAATAAAGATATGTGGTTGCGGCTCTGGTAAAAAAGCTCTTGAATGCTGCAAATAATCGTAAGAGTAAATTTATGGAACTAGATATAGGATTGCTGTTAGATAAAGATCCTAGAAATAGGTTAAGTGCTTTACGAGATTTAACAGATATAGCCAGTAAACTAAGCTACTATGAAAGAGAAAGCATTGTTGAGCAAGTCGGAAAATTAGCTGAAGATGAACAACCATTTATAAGATGGAATGTCGCCTATGCACTAGGTAAAATAGGACATGAAAAAGGAATCAGAATTTTGGAGAAATTAACGGCAGATGAACATGCAAACGTTAGATTCCGAGTTGCATATTCTTTGGGATTGATTGGAAACGAACTGGCAATTCCAATTTTAGAAAAAATGACTAGTGATACGTATAAGATCGGAGAGCATGCAGTGATAAGAGCTTATGCAGTGCAAGCCTTAGCGAAATTTCAACATGAAACATCTGTTAAAGCTTTAGGCAGATTAGTAGAAGATGAAGACCCTGTTGTAAGATGGCATGTTGCTGTAGCTCTTGGTGATATCGGACTTGAAAGTGGAGTTCAATATCTTGCTAAATTGGTAAATGACAAAATTCCATTTGTGAGGGCGCACACAGCCATAGCGTTAGCTCAGATAGGTCATGAAAGTGGTTTGGAATATATTGAAAAATTGGCAAAGGATGATATGGAACGCGTTGCAAAAATTAGTTTTGGCGCACTGAAGTTGCTCAAATCTATGATAGACAAATAAATTAGTACTAATTCTTTCGAAGCAAATCCCTTTGATATCTTTGAACACGCTCAAATTTTCCAAAATAAGGCATCAATATTTCTCCAGCTTTGCGTGCTTTTTCTATTGCAAAATCTAACTCTGTCTTGTATTTCATTTTTTCAACAACTCTTCCTATAGTGAAATGAGGGTCATAAAATTCAAACGCGTCAGCATAGCCGTATTGTCTTATATTCTCTTCCTTTTCAGGATTAAATTTGACATTGTTTCTTTCCCATATAGATGGCACATCTCTTAATCTTACTTCTGAAACGAAACACAATACTATTTCATGCAATTTTTGCAAGCCCTCTGTTGTATAGCATTGAAATGTTACAAAATTTGACGGATGCACTATCAGATTTCTGAGTTTAATTTCAGCTTCCGCAAAGTACCTTTCTAAGTTTTCCGATCTCTGCAATGCAACTTCCACATCTTCATAGCTTCTAAAAGTGCTTTGGTATAAAGAAAGATGTGGACGAAAAACATTTCCGAGAGAATGAGGTGTTGGATGTATCGATTGTAGGTCTCTATTTAGTTGTATACTCAGTCTCTTATTGTTTCATCTGGAAGAATAGCTATTCCTAAATCTATCATGGCAATCATCATTCATATGAATCATAATTTCTCAAGAACTACTCTATCGCTTGTTGGAACTTCGTTTAGAGGTTTTGAACTATAATTTATGCAATATTGTGTGAATGGAAATTGAGCACGGTCATCAAATAAAATTTTGTGGAAAACTTTTGGCAAAGGAAGTATTACATCACCCTTTCCTATTTCAAAGACTTCACCTTTGTATGTTCTTTCTGTGTCTTCTAAATCTTTGCAAGTAAATGTTTCGCTACCATCTTCTGTAACTATAAACAAAGGGACTCTACCTTCTATACCTAAGTAAGGCTCCATAATTTCTTGATGATAATGTAAAACCTCACCTTTTCTCGGTTCTGTAAATGGTGAGTAAGAAAAACCAAATTCAGGAGAGCCATTAAACTCTTTTGCCAACCAGCCAGGGATACGAAATGCACAATTCTCCGAAAATAAAACAACACGCGGCAATCTGATAACTTTACTACCTCTTTCTAACATAGCCCACTCGGATATCGCATTGCTTTTATCAAGTTTGCTTTTCTCGCTATCTGGAAGTAGAACAAAATCAAAGTACATTTCATTATGGTTTCTATATGAAACTGGCGTTTCCAACATCTCAAAAGAATGATATGCTGTTCCATCGCTTGCTTTTAATTTGTATGGTGTTCTTGGATGTATTTTTACAAGCGTTAAACCATCTGTTGTTACAGAATAAGGAGATAGCTTGAATCTCTTAACGTCCTTTACTTCTCCTTTTTGCTTGAACGGCACAGGAACTTCCATTTCCCCAACTTCTAACACAGTTCCAGAAGGTAAAGCAAAATAAACAAGATTTTCGCTTACTCTGTAGTCTCTTTGAGGCTGCTCTGTATAGACATGATAACCTGCCCTGAAAAGAGGTCTTAAACTACCGTTTTCTAATACTGGAAAATCCATTGTCTGACCATCTTCGGCAAGTCTGCTTTTGAGCATATATTCTTTCATAAAACTCACAACTTAATTCATACTAAGAAAATCTAAACATATTTAAATCTATAGGTTTTACGACTCTAACATAATTACCTAAACATTATATAACCAGATGCTATCTGTCTAATATGTCTCTTCCGATTCCGAGTGTACGAAGATGAATCTAAAGTAATAATTTAAGGAATAAAATTACTACTAATTCTTTCGAAGCAAATCCCTTTGATATCTTTGAACACGCCATGTATGTCCAGGATATAGATTTATAAGGTTTTTAGATAAGCCGAAATATGAAAATTTACTTTAGTGTAGATCCAGAGGTTCATGGCGGAGAGTCGCGTGAAAATCTAGAGAAAATGATGAAATTCCTGCAGAATGAAAAGCATAAGGTGTATAGGGCAGAGTATGTTTATTCTGATGATAGAAATTCTTACTTGCAGAAAGAACTTGGAATAAAAAGAGATCCAACATATACGGAGCAAAGAGCACTTTACATGAAATGGATTGACGATTCTGACGTACTGTTAGCTGAAATGTCTTCACCAAGCGAAGGACGTTCAATGATCATTCAGAGAGCACTTGATAAGCCTTTAATGGGTATGTCTTATACACCTATTATTCTGATTAAGGGAAAGCAGTTCAAAAGACGAACAGGAAAAATAGTTAATGGTTTGATAGAAAGTGACGATGTAGTTTATTGTGAATACGATAGTATTGATGATGTTATCAAAAGTTGGCCACAACTATTAAATAAGGCAATAACAAGAAAATGTATCTTAATATAATGACTATAATGAATAAATTACAGACAAATACACCTTTAGACAAATTGTTGAATGGTGGTATAGATAAAGATACTATAACAAGTGTGTATGGTCCTGCTGGTTCTGGTAAAAGCAATGTTGCTTTATGTGCATTAGTTCAGTGTCCAGGTAAAGTCTTGTTCGTAGATACAGAGGGCATATCATTTGAGCGATTGAAACAAATAAGTGCTAATGATCAAATACTGAAGAAAATTAACTTGGTAAAAGTACACTCATGGAAGGAACAACATAAGAGTATGCTAAAACTTGAAAATATTATTGATGTTGGACGGTCTAAATTTGGTCTCATAGTTGTTGATTCTATATCTGCACTGTATAGACTTGAGCTCTCTGAAAATAATTACAAAATGGTTAATAGGCAGCTTGCAACTCAATATTCCATATTGTCAAAGATAGCACGCATGTACAATATTCCATCGCTTTTAACTAATCAGGTTTATGGTAGTGTGGACGAGCCAGAGATGTCGTCCAGGATGATTGCAAAATACTGGTCTAAAATTATTGTGGAGCTCAAAATATCAGGATACAATAGAAGGATGGCTATAATCAGGAAGCACCGTTCAGTTCCTGAAGGGAAAAAAGTAGACTTTGAGATTACACAGAATGGACTAAGGCAAAGAACCAGTATCTTTAGTAGATGATACTTTTTTCGATTTCTTTACTTTTGTTTTTGTTAGTGCAAGTGCACTTGCAGCTTTGCTTTCATTTTGTGCCTTGAGAAGTTTTGCTTTGTCAAGCCATTCAGACTTCGTACTACAATTAGGATCAAGACACATTCTAAATGGACGTTTTCCTATTGGCCTTACCTCTATCATAGGAGTCTTACATTCTTCACAAACTTTCTCAGTAGAAATTATTGTACCTTCTCTTGGAAGAGGGAAACCTGTCTTACATACTTTATAACCGGAGCAACCAACAAATCTTTTTTTTGTAAGCCAATTCTTGTGTACTTTAAGCGTCCCACTGCAATTAGGGCATTTTCCTAGTAAGCTCTCCTTATCCTGCGTTTCAATGATAGCTTTAGTCAATTCTTCTCCAAGTGATATTTCTTTTTTCTTAAAATTCTTAGATATCTTTATTATCTCTTTTTTTGCCTCTTCAAGAACAGAATCCATATTTCCATTACCAACTTCTATCTCTTCTATAAGATTTTCGAAGTGTCTTGTAAGCTTTTCAGATACTACATCTGGAACATGCTTCTCTAAAATATCTGAAATTTTTATTCCAAGATCTGTAACATTAATACTTCTCCCTGTGAGATAACCTCTATTATATAGTATCTGTAATATTTGCGCGCGTGTTGCTTTTGTTGCTAGTCCTCGGGTTTCCATTTCTTTAAGGACAGAACCTTGTGAAAATCTTGCTGGTGGCGATGTATTCTTCGATAGAAGGTTAAGCTTCTGTACAGGAATTTTTTGATCTGGCTTAATATCAGGAAGCACTATATCTTCGCGGCTGGCATACTTTCCATATATTTTTGTCCATCCAGGTTCTATTGTTTTTATACCGTTCAAGTAGAATGATTCCCCATCTATCATAAGATTTACTCTTTGTGATTCTCTTTTTGCAGGATCACCAAAACATGCAAGAAATCTTCTTACAATAAGATCGTAAACTTTTGCCTGTTTTGAACCCATTTTTTTGTATTCGCCTGTTGGATATATTGCAATGTGCGCAGAATCAGTTTTTGATCCCTCTTCAGGTTTTAATTCCTTGTCAAGCATTTTTGCTGCAGATGAATAACTTTTTTGTTTTGACAGCATTGATATTATGTTTTTGTAATTAATATCAGGCGGCAATTTTTCACTTGATGTTCTTGGATAGGATATCAATCCAGATTGATAGAGTGATTCTGCAACAGATAAACCTTGCTGAGGCAAATATCCGAAATATCTGAATATGTCAGCGAGCATAGAAGTTGTGTTATAAGGTTTTGGAGGTTTTTGCATCATTACTTTTTTGGTGATGTTTTTGACAATAGCTGGCATTTTATTACAACTATTATATATTTTATTGGCATCATCACTATTCCATATTTTATCTTTAGAATGCTTTACAACTATACCCTTGCCTATATTTAGGTCAGCTTCTATATACCAAAACGTTTTTGGTTTGAAAGACCTAATCTGCTTTTCGTGTTTTGCAAGCATATGTATTGTAGGTCCTTGAACTCTTCCAGTAGAAAGTATTCTGAAACGTTTTCCAGAATTTTTGATAGAAAGAGTAAGCGCTCTTGTCAGATTTATACCCCAATACCAATCTAGATAGTGGCGAGTGAGACCACCATCAATTAGTAATTTGTTAAGATCCTTTAGTTCTTTGAAGCTTTGTTTCAATTCTTCTTTTGTCATTGTTGAAAATCGCATACGTTTGGCTTCTGTCTTTTTGCAGAGAAAACGTAATATGTTAAAACCTATAACTTCACCTTCGTCATCGTAGTCGGTCGCGATGATGAAATTTTTAGCACCTTTAGCAAGAGTTTCGATATTTTTGAAATATGGTTCTGAAAATTTCGAGAACCTGTTAACTTTAAATGCAGGCTGCCACTCGAGGTCGAATGAAGGGTAGTTCCAACCTTTATCAGATTGCTTCAGTGTAAATAAGTGGCCTACTGCAGGTGCTGTTATATATTGTTTTTTGTCATGAGTGAATGCAAAGCTACCATGTTCTAGCGCCTTTGGTTTGGAGCTGGCAAGTGCTAGTGCAACTGCTTTAGATGCAGATGGTTTTTCTGTTATTATTAGTGTGTACATATCTCAACCTATTTTTTTTAGACCGTTCATATAGCTTTGTAATATATCGGGTATTAGTATAGTCCCGTCTTCTTGCTGAAAGTTTTCTATTATTGCAACAAGAGTCCTGTCAGTGACAAGCGTTGAATTAACTGTATGTGCGAAAGCATTTTTATCTGCATTTTCATTGTATTTTATATTTAAGCGTCTAGCTTGATAATCTGTACAATTTGAGCAGCTTACAACTTCTCTGTAACGTTGCTGGGATGGAAACCATGCTTCAATATCATATTGTTTTGAAGCAGTTCTCCCTACTTCAGAGGAGCATAGTTCTACGACGCGGAATGGTATGCCTAATTTCTCTAAAAATTCTTCTGCATTTTTGAGAAGTTCGTTGTGCAATATATTGCTTTGATCAGCATGGCATAGTGCAATCTGTTCAATCTTGCTAAATTGGTGAACTCGAAAAATACCTTTTGTATCTTTTCCATGGCTACCAGCTTCTTTACGAAAATTTGTACTTAGGCCTGCATATTTCATGGTATTAGATATAGTTTCACCTGAATGCTGTGCAACTATAGGGTGTTCTGATGTTGCAATCATGTAAAGATCTTCACCATCAATTTTGTAGAGCACATCTTCGAAGTCTTGCATTGCGATAACACCCTCATAAGAGGCCCTACGCATCATAAAAGGAGGAATTGTTAAGATAAACCCTTTTTTTGTTATGAAATCTATAGCTGCTTTCATCAATGCGACTTCAAGCATTGCCAGATCTCCATTAAGGAAAAAAAATCTTGAACCTGCAATTTTTGCAGCTCTTTCGATATCGATTAGACCTAAATTAGTTCCGATATCTATATGATCTTTTGGTGTGAAGTTACGGTTTATTTTACCAAACTTACGAACTTCTTTATTATCGTCATCACTGGTACCTATAGGCACATCTTCTTGTAGAATGTTGGGCAATCTTAGCAATATTTCTTTATGTGTTAAACTTAGTGCATCAAGCTCACTCTCGAGCCCCTTTATTTTCAGAGGTAATTCTTTTACATGCTCGAGCTTTCGTGCAACAGGTTTATTTTTTAATTTGAGATCAGAAATTTCTTTTGTAAGAATATTACGTTCGTAACGCAATTCTTCAACCTGCTTAAGTATCTTCAACCTTCTCTCGTCGATTTTTATAAGATCTTTTAGCATCTGTGAATATTCTGGATTTCTTTTTTTGATGTTGTCCTCTATTTTTTCCGGTTGGTCTCTTATTAGTTTTATGTCAATCATGTGTATTCATTTACCATCAAAGATATAATATTATCTTGGAACATGATATTCATCTTGTAATCACTGCATTTTTTATTATATCTAGTGTTTCACCTGCTTTTTTCTTTTTTTTGAAATATATTCTAGTTGGTTCGAGTATATCTATCAGTGCAGAAGCAACACCATTTTTCAGATCTTGTGGATGAAGTTTAGAATGCTTATACATTTGAGTAAGCTCTTCAAAATTATGGATTTCGATATCACCACCATATTTCTCTTGACGTTCTATATTTAGTGTACCTTCTCTGAATACTATGTGCTTGCATATATCTATAATCGGATTATTTTCCAGGGTTTCTGGGCAAAATGCAATGTTCATTTTATTTTTTATATCTTCTGGACTGTCGTAGATAAAAATACAAGTTTCAGGCTTTGATTTTGACATTTTAATTGATGATAGTACATCACTTTCACTTTCTTTTGGTATTGGCCATATAGGAGGTTTTTGAAGTCCCTGAAGAAGATGATGGTGAAGACACACAGGCTTCCAGTAACCAAGTCCTGGTCCAACTTCTCGTGCTACTATGTTTGCCTTACGCTGATCAGTTCCAAGTGCGCATATGTCTATACCAAATTCAAAGATGTCTGCAACCTGCATAGGCGTATACATTAGGTCAGAGACGTATCTAGCGTCTATATCTTTTCTTCCAGCTATTTCCAGTGTTCTTGCTGTTCTTGATATTGTCAATTTTTTTGCCACACTTACAGTTTTTTTCCAATATTCGCCGTTATTGTAAACGTCATCAGCGTATATGAATTCTATGCTTTTTATAGGAACACCCAGGCTTGCCCAACTGTGTTTGAAATGCTCGGCTGCTACCTTTATCAAATTTATGTCACCACCAAGCTTATTATTTATCCATGCATGCCATGTTGCTAGGTATGCTTTGAAATGTATACCTGCCTCTATTAGATCTTTCATCTTGTACGCGCAGATAAGTCCTGTACCCAAATGAACGAGACCGCTTGGTTCCCATCCATTGTATGCTACAGGATGAGTCTTTGTTTCTAACAAGTGTCTTAATTCTTCTTCAGAAATTATTTCTTCTGCTGGGGCCCTTTTTATTAATTCTATTCTAGTTTCAATATCCATGATAGTATTTGCAATGAGATGTTATTTATATGTTCTTACTACTGATTAAACTAAACGTATGAAAATTGAAATACTAGGCAGCGGCAGAGAAGTTGGAAGAAGCGGTATTCTTGTAAAGGGTAGAACCAGTGTTGTTCTTGATTATGGGGTAAAGATACAGCCAGAGCCTCCACAGTACCTGCATCAGGGTGCTGATGCCTGTGTAATATCTCATAGCCACCTTGACCATGTAGGTTCTGCACCTAATCTATTCAAATCAGGAAAACCTGCGATGTATATGACTGATGTTACACTTGCAGGATCAGAGTTACTTTTGAGAGATTCGTTTAAGGTTGGGAAAAAAATAGGAAATCCAACACCGTTCAGTGAGCATGATATAGAGACTATGGTGAAAAGGACAGTATCAGTACCATATAGAAAATTGTTTAACATAAACGAGTTCAAGTGCCAACTTTATGATTCAGGTCATATACCAGGTTCTTCATCTATATTGCTGGATAACGGCAAGAAAATATTTTATACTGGTGATATACAAACATACGAAAGCAATCTTCTGAAACCTGCACAACTGCCAAACAAGGTTGATGTTCTCATAACAGAAAGTACATATGGCCTAAAAAATCATCCAAACAGACAGAAGGAAGAACAGCGTTTTGTTGAGCACGTTGAAGAAGCTCTGTCAAGGTCGGAAGTTGTACTCATACCGGTTTTTGCAATTGGTCGCGCTCAGGAGGTACTTCTTATTTTAGAGAAATTTGCAGAT
Organism: uncultured archaeon; assembly: GCA_964394755.1. Taxonomy (GTDB): domain Archaea; phylum Aenigmatarchaeota; class Aenigmatarchaeia; order GW2011-AR5; family GW2011-AR5; genus CAYMYT01. The sequence goes on along the minus strand of CAYMYT010000002.1, from coordinate 11,727 downwards.
AAAATTGCAATTGATGGTATGGCAAGAAGCGCAAGCGAAATAATCGCGCGCCATGGAGCATATCTAAAGGAACCAAAAAGACTGCATAATGTTTTGAAAAAAACTAAATTCATACATACAAACAAAGAACGCATTACAGCATTAGAGAAGTATCCGGTTATTATATCTTCTGCTGGTATGCTTGGTGGTGGTCCTGCTATTCATTATCTAAGGGCAATGCAGAAAAGAAAACAATCAAAAGTACTTTTTACAGGATTTCTTGTTGAGGAATCACCTGGAAGAAACCTCATTCAGACAAAGATATTCCAGACAGCAGAGGAACGTTTTCATGTTCACTGTGAACTAGAGCAATTTAATTTAAGCGCGCATGCAGACAGAGCAGGGCTTTTCAAAATAATCGAGCATACAAAACCTGAAATGGTTATATGTGTGCATGGTGATAGCTGTGAAAAATTCGCAAAGGATATAGCAGAAAGGTATAATATACAGGCATTCGGTCCTGCAAATGGTGAAGTAATTGGTGTCTAGTGTGATATCGATAGACGGATCTTATATTGAATCAGGTGGTCAAATATTACGCACATCAATAGCTCTATCTGCCATGACGAAACAACCATGTAGAATTTTTAATATCAGAGCGAAGCGTGTAAATCCTGGACTACAAATACAACATATTGAATCTATAAATGCTATTGCAAAACTTTGTAATGCGCAGACAAAAGGTGTAGCATTAAGAAGTACAGAAATGGAATTCTATCCAGAAGAAATAAAAAAAAGTGTTATAAAAATAAATATACCAACAGCTGGGAGCATAGGCCTTGTTTTACAACCTATAATGATAGCTGCCTCTTTACATAAAATAGAGGTGCATGTTCATGGAGGTGCAACAAATGGCAAATGGGCTGTACCTATCAATTATCTAAAATACGTTCTTCTAGGTATACTGAAAAATGCCAATTACAAAGCAACCATTGACATGGAAAGATATGGTTATTACCCGGTTGGGGGAGCTATGGTAAGATTCGAATCTCAAAAATCAAACCTAGAGCCATTCGAAATTTTGGAACAAGGCGATATTATTGAAATAAAAGGTATTTCACATGCGTCACAGGATCTAGAAAAGGCAAATGTTGTAAAAAGACAGTCGATGTCTGCCATCAAAGAATTAGAATCTATAGATATAAAGAAAGACATCGCAGAAAAGTATGTCAAAACGCAATGCCCTGGATCAGGCATTGATTTATGGGCGGAAACATCAACGTCTGTTCTAGGATCTGGGAGCTTAGGTGAACGTGGTAGACGTGCTGAAGATGTTGGTAAAGACGCTGGACAAAAACTTATTGAGCAAATAAAGAGCAATGCACCTATAGATGAATATGCTGCTGATCAGTTGATACCATATATGGCTTTGGTAGGCAAGGGTAAGATCAAGGCTTCAAATATAACAGATCATTGTAGAACAAATATCTGGGTTACAGAACGTTTCATGCCAGTGAAATTCCATATAGATGAAAAGAATAATAAGATAGAATGCAAAAAAATCTAGCTGTTCCATAGTGTTGGTTTCAAATCTATTTTATCTGTAAAATCAATATCCCTTCCGATAATACTATGTGCGTTGAAACATTCTCCTGTGCTAAGTACAATCAGATTACCCTTTATTGCAAGTACTCTTCCATTTATTTTAGAGCCTTCTTTAAGATTAAGCAAATGTGGTGTGCTATGTATACGATCCAGTCTGTAGTAACTTCTCATATCGTATATTATTGGATGCATGTTCATAGTACCATTCAGTGAATTTAGTGCCTTTTTTATCACTATTGATGAATCATTTGCACTACCAAACATCACTTTATGTTTTTGTTCGCCTCTTAGTCGGTCAGTGATATTAAGATTTTTTGCTACATCTTGTTCGATCTTACGCACAAGCATACCATCACGAATGGATGCGATCAGTACGCCGATGTCGCTACCTTGCTCTACAAGACGTTCACGGAATCGATGTTTATAAGAAATTCCAACTTTGAGGATAGGTCCAAAAGCAGCAAGGTAGATAAAGTAATCTTCAGTCTCACAATCGCCCCTTCTCTTAGTATTTATGCAGGATGTTCCATTACATGGCATACATAATGCAAATTTATCAGCGTATCTACACCTATTACACTGATATCCATTGCTAATTTCCGAATAAATTGGGCAAGGTTTTTTATCAAATCCTATACAGTGTTTTCCACCTAAAGATATCGACAGGTCTTTATCAAAAAGTTCTATCCTTTGTAATTTATTACCATCCCTTACCACAAGTGCAGGTATGAAGCGGTTCCATGAAAATTTTGTTACCTGCATATTTCTTCACATAATTTTGCAGCCTTATCGAGATTCTTTTCGTTATACATATCTTTCTTCATGGCAAGTATTAGCTTTCTTGTAATTGGAAATCGTCCCTTTACCATTTTGCGTAGAAACTCTCTATTCCAATTATCAATTCCATGAAAGGCCAGCCAAGGTAAATTTGCACGAAGAAAATCTCTGGTAGTATTAACATTCGAGGAAATAAGTTCACTGTAACACATATTTATCAAATTTTCAGGGAAACTAGCTGCCATATCACGTCTTGAAATCATTTCTAGTAATGGTTCTGGTAAGTCACCGAATAAAGCTGATGTGCGAGCCCTGTACAGCATAAGCAACGTTTTACTCGTGAAATTTGTGAACTCAGTATCAGGTTTTAGTGAAAGAAAAAGATTTCTCTCATTTATGAAAAAAGAATCTTTTTCACAGATCCTTATTTCTATGTAATCAAATGGAAGTTTACCACATATCTTAGCCGCATAATTCCTTGCATTGTGTGCAAAATTTTTGTATTCCTTTTCGTAATAGATAACAATACGCATGTATAATTATAGCAAAACCAGTAAATAAACATAACGATGGTTTGCTAGTAGAGTCCAGCGATTGGACGACTATATCTATTCTGGCTATAAGATCGTTTTCCAGAATTTTATAGCACGTTCGTAACACTCAGGTGTGCTTATATCGTAACTCATTTTATCATGCATAAAGCCTGCTATTTGGTTTCTTTTTGCAAGCATGGAAAAGAATTGTTCGATCATGAATTTTTTCTTCGGGATAAGATCCATAACCTCAGGTTCCATTATGTAGAAACCTATACTTATCAGATTTGTAGCAACATTTTTTGGCTTTTCGATGAAATCTACTACACGGTTGCCATGCATAACCACTGCACCAAAGCCTTTTGTGTCAGGTGATGTTCGTAATAGAAGTGTGCACAGTGAACCATGAGATTTGTGAAATGTGTACATGCCTTGTATGTCAGGATTGACAAGTGTATCAACATTAAGCATTCCGAAGCTTGAGTCGATGTAATCCTTAGCACGCGCAAGACACCATGCTGTGCCCATTGGCTTCTGTTCTACTATGTAAGAAATGTCTATATCGTTCCATCTATTGCCAAAATGTTTTATCACATCTTCATGCCTATGTCCCAGTGATACAATAACGTGCTTTATACCAGATCTCTTCAACATCAGAAGCTGATGTTCAAGAACTGGTTTTTTCTGTATCGGTATCAGTGGCTTAGGGATTTCGTGTGTTATCGGTCCAAGTTTAGCATCGTTGCCACCTGCTACGACGAGTACAGTATTTAATTGATTTTTAGCCATCGATTCTAGAAGCAATTTTTCAACAGCATGCGAACGATTCTTTATAGATTTCTTATCTATTGTAGAATCTATGTTTGCAAGAAGGTCTTTCTTTATGGTTATTGTTATTCTTTCAGTCATCTAATCTACACCTCTCATTGCTAATGCTATTGCACCGACCAATGCAGTTTCATAACCTAATTTGCTCATAACTATGTTTGGTATTGGAACCAACCTGATATTTTCTTTAGTATAATCCAAAATCGGTTTTAACAACTTATTTTTTGCACCGTATGTAATACCACCACCCAAAACTATTGTGTTGGGCGCATAGCACATTATTATATTTCTAAGGCCTTTTCCAATATTTTTACCTATTTCATTCCATGTTTCATCTTCTAGTTGTTCTGCAGGCTTTCCATATATTCTACGAATTGCATTTCCAGAAACAATACCCTCTAGACAGTCTGAAACACCACACTCACAAAATATATCACCATTGCCAGAAACTTCATGATTAATTGCCTGATGTGCTATTTCTGGGTGTTCACCGTTCAAACCACGATATATTTTTCCATCGATAAGAAGAGCACCACCCATTCCAGTGCTAATAGTAATGTAAACTAATCTATTTACCTTATGCTTTCCGAAATTATATTCACCAAGTGCTGCAACATTACAGTCGTTATCAACATAAAATGGACATGCAAATTCTTTTTCCATTATCATTTTTAGGTTTATGTTCCTCCACGAAGGCATGTGTAGAGGGGAAACTACGCCTTTTTTCCAGTCGAGAGGACCACCACATGCAGCACCTATAGAAATAATATCATTATTCTCTGCTACTTTGTATGTCATACCCTTGAGGAGTTTCAGACCATCCTCGAAGTTCTTTGGTGTTGGTGCTTGTATTTTTCTTATAATTTTTCCATTAGTATTAGCAGCAGCTACCATAAATTTGCTTCCGCCAATGTCATGCCCAACGTAAATCTTCATACCATTAACCTCAAAAGTATGAAAAAGTATGAAATCTAAAATATTTAAAGAAAAATTACAATTGTCTAATAGTATAATGTGGTAGGTTAAATGATATCTAAAGGAAAAGCTCCGGTGCGAATATCTTTCGGAACATGCGGCGATACAAATTACTATACGGATCTAATTGGATGGGGCAACGGAATTAATGCTACAATAGATCTTTATTCTTACTGTGAAATACATAAAAGAAATGATAATAAAGTAGTTTTTCGTTCTCTGGAAGCAGGAAAAGTAGAAGAATTTGATTCTATTGAGGACGTTTGTCTTGGTGAAAGAACACTGAATTTAGCAAAAATTGTTGCAAGACATTATGGTAATAGTGGAATAGAGGTTGTAACACATACAGATGCACCACTTGAAAGCGGTCTTGGTGGTAGTGCAGCTCACTGTATTGCACTGATAAGAGCTTTTGATAATTTTAATGGAATTCGTAGGAATGAGGATGATGTTGCCAGGCTTGCCTATCAGATTGAAAGAAATGTGGCGGGAATAGAGGGTGGATATCAGGATCAGTGGGCTTCTGCATATGGTGGAATAAACTATATGGAATTTGTTAATGGGTCTGTTAATGTAACACCAATAAAACTTAATGGTCGTGATCTTGAATTTCTTGAAGAAAGTATAATCCTTGTTTATGTCCCGAGAGATGGTGAAGGGAGTACTATTCACCATGAACAGAGAGAAAGAAGCCAGAAAAGTATTCCTATAATGATTATGAAACGAGAAAATATACAGCGGTTGAAGGACTGTATGGAAAAAAGAAATTTCGGCGAGATTGGTAGTATTTTGCATTTTGACTGGAAAATTAAAAAACAATTGGCACCAGGAATTTCGAATAGCAGTTTAGATAGAATTTACGATACTGCATTGAATGCAGGGGCTTTAGGTGGCAGGTTTATAGGTTCAGGTGCAGGTGGTTCTGCCCTTTTCTTTTGTCCAGGAAAAAGAGAGGAAGTGTTGAGAGCTTTGGAGAAATTAGGTGCAAAACAGATAAGATATAGATTTGAAAGACGTCACCAGTCAAAAGATTACAAAGTGCGGATAAATGAAAGGATATTAGAGCACACTTCTATGATGGAGACTATGTTGATTGACGAAAATTTAATGGAAAATATCGATCGTCTGACAAACAGCATAGTAGAGTGCTACAAAAATGATGGTAAGGTTATTATTTTTGGAAATGGTGGGTCTGCAGCTGATGCGCAACATATAGCTGCAGAGCTTGTAAATAGATTTAAGATTGAAAGACCAATGTTGAATGCTATAGCCCTAACAGTAAATTCATCTGTTCTAACAGCAATAGCCAATGATTCGTCTTATGATGATGTATTTACACGACAAATAGAATTTCTTGCCAGTCCCAGAGATATAGTTATAGGAATAAGCACAAGCGGGAAAGCTGTTAGTGTATTAAGAGGATTGGAAAAAGCAAAGGAAATAGGCGCTACTGTTGTTTATTTTACTGGAAAAGATGGCGGTATGATAAGCCAACTATGTGATGAAAATGGAATAATAGATATTTCATTGAAGTTGCCACATCATAAAACAGAGAGGGTACAGGAAGGACACATACTTATAGGACATGTTGTATGCGAGCTTGTTGAGAATGAACTTTATGGATATGATAGGTAAATGAAAAATGTGAAAAAGGTACGGTAGAAAATGAACGATAAAATAAAAATGTGTGCATTTGACATAGATGGTTTTCTTAGAGATCCGAAGACAAATAAATTTGTCGAAGTTGATTTTGTTAATCAATTTTTTTATGATACTAAAATAAATTTAGTTCCGATAACAGGTCAGTCTTACGAAAATTCAAAATCTATATTTGATACATACAAAGTTTCTGGTGCTGCATTTGAACATGGTGCAATTATATACAATGATGGAAGGCTCAGAAAAGTTCATAAAATTTATCCGCAGTTTTATAGTTCATTAGAATCTTTGAAAAGGGTACGCAACGATCTTTCAGAATTAAACGGTGAAATAAGTGAAATAGCAGGATTTGAGAAATTAGAGGGGCCTCTGGAGGATAAAGAAGCAATGATAACTTACATTACTAATGGCAGCGATACCGGAAAATTACTGGAGATACTTAAATCTAAAAGCCCAGCATTGAAAGATGCACTTCAAAGAGGTAAGTTAATGACGAAAAATGCTGGATATGCTATTGATATTGTACTGCCAGTAACAAAAGGACATGCTGTTGAATATTTCATGAATGATTTTGGCGTCAAATCAGAAAACGTTTTTGCAGCAGGTTACTCCGGGCATACAGATATCGATATGATGAATGCTATTCCTGACGGCTATGCTGCATGTCCTAGAGATTCTACTGATGACATAAAAAGAACTGTCGAGAAATTCGAGAAACGTGGATATACTTCTTCACTTAATTGTGAAGAAGGGGCAGTACGCGATATTTTGACTTATGCTAAGATGTGGTGGCTGTGAGAGCGATTTTTTTAGATAGAGATGGTGTCGTTACAAAATCAACAAGTCTTATCAGTGACCCCAAACACATAAAAATAATTAGGGGTGCTTCGAAAGCGATACGTGATATGAACAAAATCGGAATAAAGGTTATCATTATCACAAATCAACCTGTTGTTGCGCGTGGCATTACAACTGAAGAAGGATTGGATAAAATACATAAACGCCTAAGAAAGATGCTTGAACCTGCAAAATTAGATGCCATATACTACTGTCCTCATCATCCAGAAAGCCATCATGAAGATATACCTGAAAGTGCTATGCGATATCGTATCGAATGTGAATGTAGAAAACCTAAGCCAGGCATGCTTCAAGAAGCTGCGAAAAGATTTTCTCTTGATCTAAGCCAATGTTTTTTTGTCGGAGATTCTACATCGGATATCGCAGCTGCAAAAAATGCGGGATGCAAAGCAATACTTGTGGAGACTGGTAATGCTGGTAAAGACGGTGTGTTCGATGAAAAGCCTGATTTTACCTGTGAAAATATCGGTGAGGCTGCAAAACTTGTAAAGAGACTTGTTATGATCAAGGCTGTTATTCTTGTTGGTGGGCGCGGTGAGCGCTTGAAACCACTTACAGATAAGATACCAAAACCATTGATGCCAATTGGTGGTAGGCCTCTTCTTGAATGGCAGCTAAGACTATTAGAAAAACACGGAATTAATGAAGTTATAATATGCGGTTCTTATAAATTCGACGCTATTAAATTATTCTTAAAAAAGAGACGCGGTATAAAAGTAAAGTACTCAAAAGACCTAGGAATTGGTACTGCACCAGCCTTAAAAGCTGCGAAAAATCTGATAGCCAATGATTTTGTTGTTTTGAATGGAGATATTGCTACTAATATGGATTTATCTCAACTAATAAATTTTCATGTTAAAAATGATGGAATTGGAACTCTTGTTATAAGAGAAACAGATCACCCAATGGATAGCGATAGTGTGGTACTTGATGGAGATAGAATAACTAGTATTGTACCAAAGGGTAAGTTTGTAATGAAAAATGAGGATAAGATTATGGGGATAACAGGTATTTTCGCCTTCAAAAAGGGTTTTATTAATATTTTGAGTAATAGTGGTAGTATTGAACATAGCATAATTGGTGGTATAAAAAAACCATTCTATGGACTTCAGAGCAAAGATTACATAAGAGATATGGGTACGCACAAGCGTTATGAACAGGTACAGAATGACGTTATGAATGAAAAGTGGTTAATATGAAAGTACTGATAACAGGCGGCGCAGGATTCATTGGATCGCATCTAGTAGACCGACTCCTGAGAGAAGGACACTATGTTACAGTAATTGATAATATGAGCAGTGGTAGGCCTAGCAACATAGAGAAGCACATGAATAATAAAAATTTCAGATTTGTTCGAGGAGATATAAGAGATATAGATTTGCTAAAAAATATCACTAAGGGACAAGATATGGTTTGGCATTTGGCTGCAAATGCTGACATAAGAAAAGGAATGGAAGAGACAAGAGTAGATCTTGAGAATAATGTATTGGGTACGTACAACCTGCTTGAAGCTATGCGTCATAACAATGTAAATAAAATGGCATTTTCTTCAAGTTCGACTGTTTATGGTGAAGCTACTATTCCAACACCTGAAAACCATTCAATTGTGCCTATTTCACTTTATGCTGCTTCGAAGATTGCTGACGAGGCTGCAATAGAATGCTATGCCAAGAGTTTTGGTTTTCGTGTGTGGATATTCAGATTTGCTAACATAGTAGGGCCAAGGCATAGAAGGGGTGCAATCCATGATTTTATACTGAAGCTGAAGGAAGATCCTAAAAGTCTTCTTATATTGGGTGATGGTAAACAGGAAAAATCTTATTTGTATATAGACGAGTGCATAGACTGCATGCAGTTCGCGATTGAAAAATCTAATGATGATGTTAATATTTTCAATCTTGGTAATGACGACAAGCTCGACGTAAATAATATTGCAGACATAGTTATTGAAGAAATGAAACTAAAGAATGTGAAAAAAACATACACAGGAGGCGACCGTGGGTGGATCGGAGATATACCAAAAACTTTTCTTGCTATCGATAAAATAAAAGGCCTTGGATGGAAATCAAAATCTAATTCGTTGCAGACAGTCAAAAGGACTGTGAAAGAACTTGTTGGAGAATTGGTATAATATGAAAGTACTTGTTACAGGCGCTGCTGGTTTTATAGGAAGCAATATATGCGAAATGCTCGTAGATAGGGGCCACGAAGTTATAGGTATTGATAATTTTTTCTTGGGGAGAAAAGAAAATCTATCGCAAGTGATGAATAAAGTTGATCTTGTGGAAGGGTCGATTACAGATGAAAATCTGGTGAACAAAATCACCAAGGGTGTTGATGCAATATGTCATCAGGCTGCTGCCAGTTCTTCACCAATGTTTTCCCTTGATAAGCTTAGGGCATCTGTTGCAGTGAATGTAGATGGATTTCATATTTTGCTTAAGGCATCTGTAGAAAATAATGTTAAGCGTGTTGTGTATGCATCTACGAGTTCAATATATGGTAATTTACAACCGCCGCTTAGAGAGGACATGAAAGTTGTGCCACCAAATTTCTATGCTGCTACAAAAATGAGTAACGAGCATTCTGCCTTGATTTTTTCTCAAGTTTATGGACTTGAAACTGTAGGTTTTAGATATATGTCTATTTATGGGGGAAATGAAAAAGCAAAGGGAATATATGCTAATCTGGTATCACAGTTTTTGTGGGCTATGCAGAAAGGAGAGAAGCCTGAAATATATGGTGATGGCAGCCAAACAAGAGATTTTGTATATTCGAAGGATGTGGCTATGGCAAATGTAATGGCTCTTGAATCCAAGAAAAATCTTGGAGGAGATGTTCTAAATGTTGGTACAGGAGAGTGCTACACACTTAATCAGGTTATAGCAATTCTTAATAATATACTTGGTACAAATATCAAACCTAATTACCTGGCCATGCCTGTGAAGAACTATATATTTAGTCAAATGGCTGATATCTCAAAGATAAAGCGAATACTTGGATGGGAACCTAAGTTTAGATTGGAAGACGGGATTAGGGACGTAATTGATCAGAAGTAGAACCTAATATGTGAAGAACCAATGGTCACAAACTTATGGTTCTTACATCTCGCATTCCACCACCAATCACAGACTAGTGGAATGCAAGATTTCTATAACTTGTTTTGCCAATAACGTCGAGACATCTGAAATAGCTTCTTTTGTAGATGCTCCTATATGTGGCGTTAGAAGGAGATTTTCATTACTTTTTGCATATGCAATTAATTTACTTTTAGTGGATAGTGGTTCATCGATAAAAACATCTAAAGAGGCTCCAGATATCCATTTTTTTGAGAGTGCTTTTAGAAGTGCGTCTTCTTTGATTACTGCACCACGCGATGTATTTATTATGAATGCAGAAGATTTCATACTACGAAGTGCAGATTCATTTATCATGCCATTTGTTTCATTTGTAAGTGGGGTGTGTAGTGATATGAAGTCTGATGACTTTAATAATTCAGTAAATCCTACACTGCTTCCAAACTGCTTAATCACATCATTTTTTACATATGGGTCGTAGACTAGTATTTTCATACCTAGCATTTTTCCATATGATGCAACTCTACTGCCTATCCTACCAAGGCCAATGATTCCAAGTATTTTTCCTTCAGTACTAGTACCTATATACTTTTCTCGCTTCCATTCTCCTTTTAGTACAGAATTGTTTGCCCACGGAATTCTGCGTGCTAATGTGAGCATACTCGCAAATGCTAATTCTGCTGTTGGCCCACTATGACTGCCATGTAAATGTATAATCTTTATACCTTTTTTCCCAGCGTATTCCACATCTATATGATCAATACCAGTGGTGGCAGATGCTATTACACGAAGTTTTTTTGCCCTTTTTAGAATAGAAGAATTTATTCTTGTGTCAACCCTTATGAATAATGCTGTTGCATTTTCTATTTCTTTTTTTAAATTAGACTTATCTGTAATCACAACGTTTCCTATTTTTCTTAGGATTTTGCGACACTCCTCTGGGTAGTAATCTGGAGAAGTTATCACGATCTTACAGTTTTTCATATATATCAACTAGTCTGTCAATAATCATTTCAGTCTCAAAATTCTTAATGACATAATTCCGTCCTGCAATACCCATTCTTTTTGAAATATCAGGATTATCCACTAAAAATTCTATTTTTTCTTTCATTTCATTCCAATTTCCATATTGAACAAGAAATCCTGTTTCACAATCTTTAACTACTTCTGGTATACCACCAACACGAGTTGCTACCACAGGTGTAGCGCATGCTTGTGCTTCTGCCAAAACTTTAGCAAAGGCTTCATATCTGGATGGAAGTATAATCACAGAAGCAGAACTGTAAAGTTTTGCAAGCTCTAATTCTGAGAATTTTTTTGTTATAAAAATAATTCTCTTATTTTTTGATAGATTGTTGATTTTAGCTATTAGTCTTGGATCATAATGTCTGCCTTTGAATACAAATACTAGATCTTTTCTTTTTTTTAATATTTCC
>CAYMYT010000001.1:30973-33462 GCA_964394755.1 uncultured archaeon | reverse complement strand
CTATTTAAAGATCTATAAGTTTGTTTTTAGAATATAGTTGACGTGTTACAAGATAATTATCTTCTTGTAGGTCTTCTGAAAAATCTTTTTTGTTGAGATCTTTGGCTTTGATTTTGATGCATAGGCTTTTGATGAGATTGAACTACAGGTTTTGGACGGAAATTCTCAGCTACAGCCTTTTCTATACGAATTTTTTCAGTGATCCTCCTGAATAGTTGATGATCCTCTCTACTCAATAAGGAAATAGCTTTGCCTGCTTTTCCAAAACGTGCTGTTCTACCTGTGCGGTGTGTATAGTATTCTCCATCTTTTGGTATATCATAATTGAAGACATGTGAAACATTTTTTATATCTAGACCGCGTGCTGCAACATCTGTAGCAACAAGAATATGCGGCCTGCCGCGATGGAAACCTGCAAGTATATCTTCTCTTGCAAATTGTGAGTGGCCGCCATGTATTGCATTTGATTCTATACCATTACTGCGAAGATATCTATTTACGAAATCAGCTGCTCTTCTAGTTGAAGTGAATACAAGAGCTAGCTGCGGCTTCTCCTTTTCTATTAGATGAACTAATAATGATAATTTTTCATCGTGCCGAACATCATAATATATGTGTTTCAACAGATCTCTTGATACATGCAATTGTGTTTTTACGTGGACAGGGTCTTTCATATAGCGTCTGGCTATACGCAGTATTTCATCAGGCATTGTTGCTGAAAAAAGCATTGTCTGCCTATTTTGTGGTGTATGAGATATTATTTTTCCTATATCTTCTATGAAACCCATGTCTAACATACGATCTGCTTCATCTAGGACAAGAGTTTGTATATTGTTGAGTGAAAGTGTTCCACGTTTCATATGATCTAATATCCTTCCTGGTGTACCGACAACTATTTCTGAGTATCTTATTTTGTGTATTTGTGGCTCTATTGAGACGCCTCCATAAACTGCAGCAACATGCACATTGGAATATTTAGAAAACTTTTGTAATTCAGCTGCGACCTGGTTGCATAGTTCACGAGTAGGAACAAGTACTAGTGCTTGCACACCGCCTTTGGAGCGTATTTTCTGTATAATTGGAATACCGAAGGCACCAGTCTTACCAGAGCCTGTCATAGCTTGCGCTATAGCATCTTTTCCTTGCAGGCCATACGGTATAAACATTTTCTGTATTTCTGTCATCTCTACAAAGCCTATTTCGTTGAGAGCAGTAAGCATCTTCTTTTCAATATTCAATTCTGAGAACTTCATTATTTTAACCTTTGTTTGTAGGTTCTTAAATGCGTAATTTTAATCAAAGTACACATTTCTACCTATTACATAAACTCCCATAATCTCTCAAAAAAACCCTTTTTTGTTTGTGGTTTTTCTGATTGTTTTGCATTTGTTCCACCTTCTTCATCAGCTCCATCTGCGAAAAAATCTTTGAGAAGACGTTCTTGGTTTTTGGAAAGCTTTTCTGGTATGTTAACTACTACTTTAACGAGTTGATCACCACGCCTTGAAGAATTTATGAAAGGCATTCCTTGCCCTTTTAGCCTGAATACAGTGTGGCTTTGTGTTCCTGCTGGAATTTTTATATTGGCGCTGCCGCTAATTGTTGGTACCTCAATATTACCACCTAAAATGGCAGTCAACATATCTATTGTTGTTTTACAAAAAAGGTCGGATTTGCGGCGCTCAAATATTTCGTGCTCCTTAATATTGACAGCAACATATAAGTCACCTGGCGGGTTTCCAAAATCGCCTTCACCATCAATTTTCATATACTGATCGTTATCAATACCTCTAGGTATTTTCACATCCATCTTTTTTACTTTCTTTAATTTACCTTTTCCATGGCATTCATCGCAATTTTTTGTTGATGTTTTTCCACTGCCTTTGCATCTATGGCATATTCCTATATTGAGAAGCTGCGCAAAAAAACTTTTACTCACTCTTCTTATTTCGCCGCTACCGCCACACTCAGAACAACTTTTTAGAAAACCAGGCTTAGCACCTGTACCACTACAGGTGTTGCAGCCAACTGAATGTGAAACTTCTATTTTTTTCTCTACTCCTGAGAATGCATCTTCAAGAGACAGTTCTATATCGTATCTTATATCTGCGCCTTGAGTTTCTCCACCAAAGCCCCTGAAAATGTCTCCGAATCCTGAGTTGCGCAATATGTCCTCAAAAGAAAATCCAGAACTTGAGCTTGAACCCGAACCAGAAAAGTTTTCCCCAAATGCTGAATGGCCATACTGGTCATACTGCCCTTTTTTCTGCGGATCTGAAAGTACTTGGAAAGCCTCATTTATCTCTTTAAATTTTTCTTCGGCACCTTTTTCATGATTCACGTCAGGATGCCATTTTTTTGCTAATTGGCGGAAAGCTTTTTTTATTTCGTCCTGGGATGCATCTTTGGTAATGCCAAGAATATCATAATAATCTTTTTTCATATCAAATAAGCTAATAACTACATTTTATAGTGAAACAAGTCAATAT
>CAYMYT010000001.1:29833-30963 GCA_964394755.1 uncultured archaeon | reverse complement strand
ATATTATAAACTTGTTTCACATACAGTTCCCAAAGGTGTATAATATCCATATTATTTCTTTGGAGAACTATAAAAACCTATAGTGGAATGCCCTTCACTTTTGGTCTTTACCATTATCTTCTACTTTGAAATCAGCATCAACAACGTTTTCATCTTCGGGTTTGTTTTCTTTTGTTTGGTTTTCCTTTGCTTCTTTTTCAGCGCTTTGTTGTTGTGCTGCTTGTTGATATATCGATGAACCTATTTCCATCATTACCTTCTGCAGATTGTCCATTTCTTGTTTAATTTTTTCTATGTTATCATTTTGCAAGCTAGACTTTGCTGTTTTCAAGGCAGCCTCAATCTTATCTTTATTCTCTGCACTTATTTTATCACCCAACTCAGAAAATGTTTTTTCTGTGGTGTATATAATTGAATCTGCATTATTCCTTATTTCAACTTCCTCTCTTCTTTTTTTGTCTTCTTCTTCATGTTCTTTCGCATTTTTAACCATTTTCTGAATTTCTGCGTCTGACAATTTTGTAGGAGCTGTGATAGTCATCTTCTGCTCTTTTCCTGTTCCAAGATCTTTTGCAGAAACGTGCAATATACCTGATGCATCTATATCGAAAGTAACATCTATCTGCGGCACTCCTCTTGGTGCAGGTGGTATCCCTACTAAATTGAATTGACCTAAACTTGTGTTGTCGCTGACCATGGATCTCTCACCTTGCAAAACGTGTATAGTTACAGAATTCTGAAAATCGCTTGCTGTAGAGAAAACTTTATTTTTCTTGGTAGGTATTGTTGTATTTCTTTCTATAATTGGCGTTGTTATACCACCCAATGTTTCTATTCCCAATGTTAAAGGTGTAACATCGAGAAGTACAATATCCTTTACATCACCAGCAAGTATTCCACCTTGTAGTGCAGCTCCCATAGCAACACATTCCATAGGATCAACACCCCTTTCAACGTTTTTCCCTACACTATTTTCAATGAATTTTTGTACAATAGGCATTCTTGTTGGTCCACCAACAAGTATTATCTTTTTTATGTCGTCTTTTGTGAGTTTTGCATCCGCCAATGCTTTCTTTATCGGGTCTATGCATTTTTCTATTATTGGTTCCAGAATCTGTTCAAGTTTAGCC
>CAYMYT010000001.1:15276-29823 GCA_964394755.1 uncultured archaeon | reverse complement strand
CCCTTGATATTTTAAGGAAAAGATGCTTTGGACCTTTTTCAGTTGCTGATATATATGGTAAATTTATTTCTGTTTCAAGTACTGTTGATAATTCAATCTTTGCTTTTTCAGCAGCTTCCCTTATTCTTTGGATGGCTGTATCATCTTCGTTGAGGTCAATACCTTCTTTTTTATTGAATTCATCGATGATCCATCTTATAATTAAATTGTCCATATCTGTACCACCGAGTTGTGTGTCACCAGATGTTGATAGTACAGTGAATGTTCCGTCACCAAATTCCATTAAAGTTACGTCTAGAGTACCACCACCAAGATCAAAAACAAGGACTTTATGCTCACCTTCCTTATCTAGGCCATATGCCATTGAAGCAGCTGTAGGTTCATTGACTAGACGTACTACATCAAGACCTGCTATTTTACCTGCATCTTTTGTTGCAGTTCTTTGGTTATCATTAAAATAAGCAGGTACTGTTATAACAGCTTTACTTACTGATTCGCCTAGAAACGCTTCTGCATCCTTCTTTATCTTCTGTAAAATGAAAGCTGAGATCTGTTGTGCTGTATAATCTTTACCATATATATTATATTTGAAATCTGTACCCATCTTTCTTTTTGCAGCCATTATAGTTCCTTTTGGATTGCTTATAGCTTGTCTTCTTGCAGGCTCACCAACAAGAAGCTGACCATCTTTTGTTAATGCTACGACAGAAGGAAACATCTTTCCTGCTACAGTTGCACCTTCAGCTGATGGTATTATAGTAGGTCTTCCACCCATCATCACAGCTGCCTGACTATTGGATGTTCCTAAATCAATCCCTATAATTTTTTCTTTTCCCATTAATAATCACCTCATTCTCTGATATCTTAATTTTAGAAGGTCTTATAACCTTCGATTTTAACATAAAACCTTTTTGCAAACATTCTAATATGACACCTTCTTCCTTGTCAGATTTTTCTATAGATATTACCTCATGCAAGTTTGGATCAAACTTAATTGTTTCTATGATTTTGAGTCCTCTGGCTTCTAGTATATTGTAAATCTTTTTTTGCAGCATAATAATGCCATTTTTATCTTTAGATTCTGCCGAATTGATTGCAGCTTCAAGATCATCCAATATCACCAAAAGATCTTTTATAAGACTTTCATTTGCCAACTCTATTATTTTTATCCTATCCTTTTCGAAATTTTTCCTATAATTGTCAAAATCTGCCTGTAAATATTTTATCTGGTCAAGCCTTTCTTTTGCAAGATTTTCCTGTTCTTCCAATAATTTTTCTAGATCTTCTATTTTCTGTTTTGTACGTTCTTCGTTTGCTAAATTTTTCTCCTCTTTTGTTAAATTCTTCTCTTCGTTAGCTACATTTTTCTCTTTGTTAGTCATTTTGTTCACCTTAGGCCAACGTATCAAAGCAACAATTGCAGGGCTAAAACGATCCCACCAAATCCTATAGAAAGCCACATAACCTGTGACGGCTTTAGTCTGAATTTTGTTTCTTGTACATCGAAATATCTAACAAGACCAGCTGTACTTTGAGGCATATAACGCTTTTCTTCTGCCATATTATTTGTTATACCAAAAACTTTAAATGAGATTAATTTTTATCAAATTTTATCTACCTTTACATTCTCTGTTTTATCTACCTTTAGATTCTCTGTTTTATCTACCTTTGCATTGGAAATCTCTTTTTTTGACTTCATGAAGAAATATCCGAGTATAACAACAGTTATTAGAGGAACTGTCCATGCATCATGGTGAAATCCAAAGCTATCTGCAATCATGAACAGTCCAAGCATAAATATTGAGTACATTGCACCATGCTTTAGATATTTGTATTTGTTTATTCTGTCTATATTTGCAATGGTAAGCTGCCTGACTGCTATTGCACCAATACCATTACCGATTATTATCAGTGGAACCCACAACGTAAACGCGAAAGCGCCAACTATACCATCAATCGAAAAGCTTGCATCTATTGCCTCAAGATATAGTACTTTTGACCAGTCTGACATATCTTTTTTGTGGACCATTTCATGTTCTATCTTTTCTGCATTCAATCTAAATCCATGTACAATAAAGAATATAGTTGATCCTACAACTGCGCCGAACGCCATCATAGAGTTTGCTTGTATAGCAAACCACACAAGAATAACCAGAAAGATGGATATAACTGCATAGAACCATACATTAAGTTTGAAGAAAAATCGCTCTGCATGCAGTCCAAAGACTTTTGGCTCCATGAAAAGCCAATGCAAGAAAGTACATACGAGGAAAACTCCACCTGAAATTAAAAGTACGTTGGTTGAATCTTGAAATGCTTTTTCTTCAAATGAAAATGATAGCGCTTCTTGTATTCCGATGCCTGGATGTGAGATCATAACCATCGCCAGAGGTAATAAGCCTCTTACAAGGAATACTGAGAAGAAGATACCCCATGTAAGGAACCATCGTCTCATTTTCTGGGATAGGGTTGAAAGTACATTGGCATTTATAACAGCATTGTCAAGACTTGTTACGATTTCGAACAAGATGAGACCAAATATTATGAATAATGCATCAAGCATCCGAATAATATGATATAAAAGCTAAAAAAAGGATTTTCTGTGGGAATTTACAGTCGTCCAGCACAGGTCGGACTCCTACTAGAAAATCAAGTAAAGATTCAGGACATGTTGCTTGGTTTGCTATAAATGTTTATTTGGTTAGCTATATGCATAGTGGTGAAGATTTACTATGCAAATATTATTGGGGCCTGCTGGTTCTCCGGCTAATTCTACCCTGGAAGGCGTAAGTGCTGTTAAAAAACTGGGTTTGGATGTAATGGAAGTCCAATTTACTCATGGTGTTCGTATGAAACCAGAGCTTGCCGAGAAAATAGGAGAAGCAGCAAAATCTGAGGATATAAAACTAAGTGTACATGCACCATATTATATAAATCTGACCTCTGTAAAAAATGAGGTAGTTAAAGCAAGCAAGGAGCGCATAATTCAGTCGTGCTATATTGGGCATATTCTTGGCGCAACAAATATCGTATTTCATCCAGGCTATTATCTGGATAGTAAAGAAAAAACGTATAGGGCGATGAAAACTGAAATAAGTGAAATTCAGAGTTTAATAAAGAAAAATAAGTGGAATGTTAAACTTTCACCTGAGATTGGCGGTAAGCTGAAACAGTTTGGCGACCTTGAAGACACACTGAAAATATCGAAAGATTTAGGATGCAGCTTTTGTATAGATGTAGGGCATCTATATGCAAGAAATCAAGGTAAAATAAATTATAAAGAGCTTTTTGATGCCTTAGAAAACTATCAGCATGTTCACTTTCACTTTACTGGTATGGAGTATACGGCTGCTGGAGAGCGTAGGCATCTTACAATTGATAATGAACCGAGTTTTAAGGATTTTGCAAAAGAGCTTCTTCGTAGAGAAATAGATGCAACGATAATAAGTGAATCTCCTGTAACATGGGAAGACTCTCTTAAAATGAAGAAGATTTTAGAAGGAATGGGACATAAGTTTTGATAGGCTTAGGCATGTAATATGAAAGTACTTGTTACTGGTGGCGCAGGATTTATCGGTTCACATTTAGTAAATACTCTGGTGAAAGAGCATGATGTTGTGGTGTTGGATAATCTTTCTAAGGGGAAAATGATTAATATCAACCCTAAAGCTACATTTATCAAAGGCGATATTCTTGAAAAAGATGATGTAAAAAAGGCTGTAGATAACTGCGATATAATTTTTCATTTAGCTGCTCTTACAAGTGGTGATGACGATCTTGTTTACAAAACGAATTATATTGGAACTAAGAATATTTGCGAGGCTGCTGGCAACAGAAAAGTTGTGTTTGCGTCTAGTGCAGCTGTCTATGGCAATACTGAGGGTGCAGTAGCAGAGAATACTAAGTGTAATCCTGTGTCTGCGTACGGAAAGAGTAAGTTAGATGCAGAATCGCTATTAAAGAATGCACTAATTTTGAGGTTTTTCAATGTTTATGGTCCAGGTGGTAGTGGTGCAGTAAATATATTTTGTGATAAAATCTCAAAAAATCAGAGTATTATATTATATGGTGATGGCCTACAAACAAGGGACTTTGTCAATGTTAGCGATGTTGTGAATGCACTTCTTTTAGGATTCCAATACAGTGGTATATATAATGTCGGAACAGGTAAAGGTACAACGTTATTAGATTTGATCAAGTCAATAGAAGAAATAACAGCAAATTCTTCAAGTGTGAGATTTCTTCCAGCAAGAAACGAAATACTAAACAGTAGGGCTGACATATCAAAAATAACTAACATTGGTTGGCAGCCTTCTGTAAAATTAGAGGAAGGATTAGAATCTTTACTAGAAAATTATTTAGAAAATAGTCTTGAGAGTGGTCTGATGTCCTTGATGGACAACTATTTTTTGACTAAGTAAAGAAAATTGTTCAGGCCATCCATCACACTAACACCTTTTTTGTAAAGTGGTGATATTATTTTAACGTTGGATGCCTTAATTTTATTTCGGCCTACTTCATATACTATCTCAGCTGCAATTTCATAACGTTGTGCACTAAGTTGAAGTTTTTTTAAGGCTTCATATGTAAATGCGCGAAAACCACTTTCTGTATCAGCAAGAGATGTACTGCAAATAATATTTGTTGCTGCTGTCAAAAAGAAATTACCAAAACGCTTTCTCAACGGGTATTTACAAAGGTCACGATTACCAAGTACGAAATCATAGCCATCTTCTATCTTAGAAATAAATTTTGGTATTTCTTTCGGGTCATGCTGACCATCTGCATCTATTGTAATAATAATATCTGCTTTCATCTCCAATGCTTTTGAAAAACCATCTATTAGGGATGCGCCTAATCCAGCGTTTTTCTTATGGGTTATAACTGTGGCACCAAATGATCGAGCAATCTGGCTAGTTTTATCCTTAGAGCAATCGTCAACAACTATAACTTTTCCAAATTGTGATGCAACATTAATAATAGGGCCTATGGTTTTTTCTTCGTTATAGGCAGGCATAACTATAACAACTTTGGATTTAGTTTTCTTTTGCATTTACTTTGATTTTTCTACAAAGTATAAGAATATATTAATATCTAAGTAAATTATGTTTGTAGCTTTGTACATCACACCAAAAGATATCACAGAAGCCCAAAATATCGCACAAGCATTATTGGAAGAAAGACTTATTGGATGCGCAAATATCATCCCTTCTGTGGAAAGTAGATATTGGTGGGAAGGTGCTATTGCAAAAGATAATGAAGCACTTCTAATTGCAAAGACAAAGAAGTCACTTGTCAAAAAGGCAATCAGTAAAGTAAAATCTATACATAGTTATTCTGTTCCATGTATCAATGTAATACCTATTATCGATGGTAATCCTGATTATCTGAAGTGGCTTTCTAATTCTTTGAAATAATTTTCTTTTATAATTAACTAAGAATGGATTGAGAACATATTTCTTGGTTAGTTAGTAGAAATCCAATAAAATTATATGTGAATTTTTTTATCTAGAACACACTAACGGACAGATTATTGGATGACTATAGAATAATCTAACGCTTTCCATGCTCTATTCTTTCATGACCCAATCGTTTTATTTTACTTTTTATATCGCCTATGTTGCTTTTTATTTCATCTATGCTAGGTCTTTTTGCACGCTCTGCCAGAATGCCAAGTGATTTCATATATTCCATCACAGCCAATCTTGATAATTCTGATTCTTTTATACCTAGTCTTATACTAACTTTTCTCATAATTTCATGAGTTTCTTCTGATAATTTATAACGAACATACCCCATAAGTACACCTTTAGTACATTTTTTATATCTTATAATGTATATATAAAGTATTTAAAGGAAAATAGAAAGGCATATAAAGACCGAGTTCTGAGTATATTGTAATGCTAATGATAGATGTAAATAATTACTTAGCTTTTAAATCCAGGAGTGATTCTTTTTGCCTGTAAGTCTTTTGTCTGAAGTGAAACCAAGTAATGTTGGAGCACGTCCAGCTAAAGTTGAGGTATATTCAGCAAAAATTCGAAGGCCTGCAATTGAGGATGTACTTCAGGTAGAAGTCGATGGTTGGGAAAATCCGAATTTTAGAGCTCCAATAGAAAAATTAATTAGCAGGCTAAATACATCACCAGAAGGATTTTTTGGCGCTTATCTTGAAAATAATCTTACAGGTATTTTGTCATCACAAGTAGTGCATTATGAGCCAGGTACCACTAAAAAATCATGGGAAGCAATGACAGATAACGGGTATCTGAAAAAATCACATGATCCTAAAGGAAATTCAAGGCAACTTGTATCGTTAACTGTAAGTAAAAAATATCAGGGTTATGGTCTTGGGCACGCTTGTGTTAGAGCACTTCAAGAACTAGCTGTAGAAGAAAAAAGAGAATATGTGGTAATGGGGACACCTTTAGTTGTAGATGGTTATGAACACAAATCTATAGATGAAATTATGGAATATGTTAATAGCAGGAAACCAAATGGAAAACTTGCAGATGATAAATTGAGATTCTATGAAAGCTGCAATTTTATGATTGATAAAGTTGTTCCAAGATTTATGGGCAATACATATCCAGGAGTTATAATGTACTGGAAATGTGATTCTCAGAAAAGTATCTAAGTTCTACTATGTGGCAACAAACATGTTTTCAACAAGATCTAGTATAGTGCATCATTAGTACATTATAGTGTATAGATAACGTATTTGAGTCAGAAAAGAAAAGCATATAAATGTTATACTCTAAGATATGAACTTATTAGTGGATGAATTATGGTTTATATTCTAAAGAGTATACACAAGGAATTTGATATAATTGTAAGGAATGCCACTAAAAGCGATGCACCAAAAATCGGCGAACTTTTATACTCAAATGTTTTTGATGAAATCTGGGATTCTGAAAGCATTGAATTAGAAACAGACCGCTGGAAAAGTCGACTGAATACTTTGCCAGAATGTGTAATAATCGCAGAAGATGAAAAGTCAGGCGAGGTTGTTGGTGCTAGTGCATGCCAATATATCAATTGGAATTACGGAGATGATTTACAACCATGGGTAGAAATAACGGATAATGGTTATATTGCAAAAAGTCATATTCCAAACGGCAACACAAGGCATCTTGTAACATGTGCTGCGCATAAAGGATACCCTAGATTGAATATAGGACAAACAATTTTGAATGCGCAAGTAGAACTTTTCAATAAAGGAAACCAGAAATATTTTATAGTTGGTCACACTGTAGGGAGATCCAACCAATTAGAGTTTCTTAACTACAGAAAGTTTATAGGCAAAGAATCTGGTATGTCATATAAAGAATTGGAGAGGAAAATTACAGAATGGATAAATGCTAAAAATTCTAAGAACGAGTCTGCAGATGGTCTTACAAGGTTTTACCAACGCGCTGGATTTCAATTTGTTAGGATTTTGAAAAATTATGAAGGTTATCCAGAATATAACCATTCTGTTTTGCAGGCATGCAAGAATAATGGATATAGTTGATAAATATGGTGTCTCGAAGAACGTTAGAAGTAAATTATGATAATAAGGGAAGACTAAAGGATCTGATTGAAAGTGAGCGAATAAGAGATATTTTCCCTGAGATTTTACAATGTAGAAGTTTAGATGAACAGCCATACGCTTTGTTTGGCACAAAAGGCGTGACAAACGTTTTAGATAAAGGTAATATCACCGTGATAACAGGACCATGTTTTTTTGCGACATGTGATATTAAAAACCTTAACAATCTACACCGAATGTTTCTGAATAAAGAAATATCGAAAAATAAATATTTCAAGTGCATTAAAGATATTACCGAGAGACAACCATCTTTACAAAATGTTGTAACAGTTGGCGGCGCAATAAATCACACTTCTGAAAAGAAAAATGTGGAAATAGTAAGCATAATGGAAACTTACGAAGCTGCCCTTCTTATAGCAAACAACGATTTTGAACTATTTAATTCTAATAAAAGAAAATTTTTATACCTTACTAGGAAAATAGCTAAAAAAACAAAAAAAATGATAGATAACTTTAGAACTAGTCACAATATAAAATCAGATATCAAATATTTTTATACACACAAGAACGAAGCAGTGGCAATATATGATGATATATTCGAATTAATAAAAACACAGAAGCCCAGGAAAGGAGCTTGGATGGAAATTGATGACTGGAGAAATCTTTCGAGGACAAGAGTAGAAATTGCATATACAACATTATTTTCTAAAAAAATAAAAAATTGGGCAGGAAGACAGAATAGTGACGTTATTCTATGTGAGAACTATAGACATTTTCTGCAAATAATTGACCATTTTAATATGCCTTTGGAACTTTTCGGGCTTAATAATGGACATAATTGGATAGGTTTAGTTCCACCACCGTCGTTAGATAACAAGAAAGAAATGGACATGGGTGTCCCGCTTTATCTAGGAAAGCTAAAAAGTTTTCCTATTTCAAATCAAATAAATCTCATAAACAGAAGTTCAGATATATACATACTGGGTTCATATCTGCTAAACCTTTTACCATGTGACAAATTAAATACAAAATCTACGATTAAATTTATGGACACAATATTCAAATCAAAAATGAAATACCTTAATAAAGAAAAGATAATTCTTGAAGCGCAAACAATGATAGAAAATGAGCTTGAAAATACAATCGGTATGAGAACAAGTCGGATATTTAGAAATACAATAGAACAATTATTGCACAATCAGAAACAGCTCAAACTTACAGATATTTTACCAGTACGACAGTAGATAAAATTTCTGAGAAAGGCCCAGGATTATGATAAACCTACATGATAATAAAATAAGATCCAGCTAGAATTATTATTATAGAAATAAGTTTCAAGGCTACTATAGAGCCTTTTATTTCTTCTTTCAGAATTCTGGGCATAAATATGCTTAACAGGGTTGCATATCCCAAGACGAATAATTCCTGCAAATTTTCCATAGAACTTACAAGTGTTGCAGGTCCTGTAGAAAATGCCATTATGCTGAAAATAAATCCTAGAACGGATAGCAAATAGGTAACTACAGGGTATTTTATCAGATTTCTATGTTCGTGTAATAAATGTAAGAAATCTTTTCTTTTTATCATTAGTATAATAAATCCTAGTATAGCTATGGCAATTTGTGAATATGCAAATATTGTGAGTGGATCCAGGGAATTAGAAAGATATTTTATAATAATACGAAGCAAAGAATAAACTACCACACTTGAAATAGCAAATACTATAGCAGCACCAAATTTTAATCTAAAACCCTTCCTTATGTTTATCATAACAGCCCCTAAAATGAGCATAGCTATTCCGATGTATTGTGATATTGCAAATGTTTCATTTAGAAAGATCGTTGCAAAAACAAAAACAAAAAGTGGAATAAGTCCATATAATGGAATTACACGTGAAACTTCATCAAGACTAATAGCTTTCATGTATAAGAAAAGTCCTACCATTTCTAGCAAGCCAATAGAAAGCGCTATTAGTAGGATTTCAATGCTGGGTAAAACAAAACCATTATATAAAAATGTTAGTAGTGCAGCTAATATACCGAGGATGCTTGCGAGCGAAACATAAAATACAGGATTTTTAATTTTTTTACTGACAGCATATTTATCCCATATGTTTTCCATTGCAAAGAAATTGATTGAGATTAGAGTGAACCATAACCAGAGCATGATTATTATTCACGGAGAGGCTTATATCTTGCATTTCACTAGTTTATTCAGAAAGCGAAGCTTTCTGATATCTTGAAAAGCTTTGCTTTTCGAAGATGTAATTGGTGGTGGAATGCGAGATGCTTATCACATGAGATAATCTGGAATTATAACTGTGCTGATCAAATCTTGAGTTATTTCCCTTCTTCGGATGGGTGTATGCTTTCCTTTATTCACAAGTACTTCTTCTGCTCTTGGGCGAGTATTATACTGGGAGCCCATACCAAATCCGTAGGTTCCTACATTCAAAACAGCCAGTAGATCATCAGGTTTAATATCAGGCATCATTCTATCTTTTGCAAGCTGGTCGGTATTTTCACAGATAGGACCTACAATATTTACCTTTTGTGTTGGTTCTGCATCTAGGTCATTTGCCAACAAGATTTCATGATAGGCATTATATAGCATGGGTCTTAACAGAGTATTCATACCAGCATCAACTCCAACAAATTTTTTCTGGCCATCTTTTACGGAGTGAACTCTTGTCAATAGAATACTTGAATCACATACAAGGTATCTACCAGGTTCTACAACTAAATAAGGTTCGCCTAATTTGTACTGCTTTATTTTCTTTTTGAATACATTACAAACATCTTTACCTACACGCTTAATATCAAGCTCTTTTTCATCAGCTCGATATGGAACACCGAAACCTCCTCCTATGTCAACCATCTCAAACTTTACACCTAGTTTTTTTGAGACGTCACCAGCGATGTCCATGAGCCTTTCTGTGATTTCAACAAAATAATTAGGGTCTAATACACATGAACCTGTCATCATATGAATGCCAAAATTTTCTACACCGTAGTCTTTAGCTTTTTTGTAAGCCTTAATTACATCATTCTTATCTAGTCCGAATTTTGCTTCAGGACCTGCAAAAACAAGGCCTTCGAACTTTCCAGCGCCTACACCAGGATTTATTCTGAAGGAAAGGAATTTAGGCTGTCCATATTTAAACAAACGATCTATCTGATTCAGGTCATCCAGATTTATGCGGACATTATTGTCTAATGCATATAACAATTCTCTTTGGCGCTGATATGCTCCTGTGTAAAGAATTTCATCATCCTTGAAGCCAACTATTTTAGCAAGTTCGATTTCAGAAGATCCTGATACATCAATTCCAGCACCTTCACTCTTTAGTATTTTTACAATAGCAAGATTGTTGTTAGCTTTGATAGCATAATGGACATGAAACTTTTCATAATCTTTAGAAAAAGCATTGTAAAGATTTCTATAGTTTTTTCTGATCCTGTTTTCGTCGTATACATAGAGAGGTGTATCGTATGCATCAGCCAACTCTACAGTACTGCAACCACCGATATGAAGAACACCATCCCTATTTTCGAGAGGACTTTTTATTTTTGGCATCTGGTAAATATAAAGAGAAAATTTAAGAATACGTATTTTACTTTCGCTCTTATAGTAAAAAATACACTAATTATAATAAACTTAATACATACTGATAAGGTATGGTGGAATCAAAATGACAGATCTAAAAGAATACAGTCTGGGAGTTCCAGAACACCATGACAAGTATCCACATCGTTCAGCTGCAAGAAAAATGATTTTTGAAATACCAATAGCAAGCAAGGATGATACTGTTGGAAGTGCATTAGGAAGAATTAGGAACAATATTGAGAAAATTAAAACTATAGACTATGTTTACGTTATCAACGAAGAGAAGCAACTCATTGGAATTATTTCTTTCAAAGACTTACTGAAATACTCAAAAACGACTAAAATTGTAAATGTTATGCAGCGCAATTTAGTAACAGCTTCACCAGAAACAGACCAGGAAAAAGTAGCAGATTTGGCAGTTAAGCATAACATCAAGTCTGTTCCTATCATAGAAAATAAGAAGCTGATTGGTATAGTTCCTATTGAACAAATATTGCTCACCATTAATAGAGCACTTAGAGAAGACATATTTCATTTGGCAGGTATTCACAAATCTCATATCAAATATGAAAACACTTTGGTAGTGCCATTTTTTCAGAGTATATTGCATAGAATTCCTTATTTACTAATAGGACTTTTGGGGATAACTACAGCAGCAGCATTTGTAAGTATTTTTGAGGCAACACTTGAGAAGTACATTATTCTGGTATTTTTCTTGCCTGCAATAGTATACATGAGTGGTGCTTTGGGAACACAGCATCAGACGCTATTTGTAAGGGATCTGGCAGTACTGGGAAAGGAATTGAATCTAAAGAAATATTTTTTTAAGCAACTATGTATTGGATCATTGTTGGCACTGCTAATAAGCATGGTAATATTTTTAGTCATCACATTCTTTTGGAAACAGACGTTGATGGCTTTGATAATTTCAACTGCGATGTTTATCAGTTTAGTTGTTACCAGCTTTGTTGGTCTTATAACTACACTAAGTATAAGTAGGTTTAAGCTAGATCCTGCTTTAGGAAGTGGACCACTTGGTACTGTTATTTCAGATGTTGTATCAATAGTGATATACTTTACTGTGGCCTATGTATTTTTGGGAGGATTGTTGTAGTGAGTTTCCCAAGCTCAAAAACCTATTTATATGTAAGATTACCCAAGAATACTAATGCGCGGAAAATTCATTGTTTTTGAAGGCTTGGATGGATCAGGTATAACAACACAATCTACCCTACTAAGAAATTATTTTTATGACAAAGGAAAGGATGTAGTTCTTACAAAAGAGCCAACTGAGGGTATTATTGGTGGACTGATAAAATCCTCATTAAGACAAGAGTGGAAATGTGATCCACTTACTATTCAAATGCTGTTTGCTGCTGATAGATCCCATCACCTAAATTTGGAGATTGAACCTGCCCTAAAAAAAGGTAGAATAGTGATATCTGATCGCTATATCTTATCCACATTTGCATTTGGATCAAATGATGTTTCACTAGAATTGTTGAAGCAGTTAAACATAAATTTTAGGAAACCTGACCTTACTTTTATTGTTGATACACAGCCAGAATTATGTGCTGAAAGAATAAAGAGGACAAGGCATCATATAGAAATATTTGAACATACAAGTAAAACACAGCAGATACGCAAGAATTACCTGACATTAAGAAATTATTTTAATGATACTTATGTAGTAGATGGAAATAGGAAACCTGATGAGATATTTAACGAAGTTACTAGAATAGTTAATAAGGTACTATAATTTTTCTGATTGTTCTTGCGCTGCTTGTGCTCTTTCTTGTACTGTTCGTTCTTGTGCTTCTGAAATATTTTTAAGTTCTTCTTTGCGTACCCCAAAATACTGCTCAAAGTGAGGAGTTGTAGACAGAATTTTTGTTCTAGATTTTTTTTCGTACTTTATCAGACTGCGCTGCTCCAATTCTTTTATGTATTCGTAGGTACGATTACCAATTACTTTTACTATAGCTGATTGAGCAATAGGTTCTTTATAAGCAATTATTGCCAGGACCCTTAGAAGACCTCTTGATAGATCAGCATGCGGTGTAAGATGTGCAACTGTTTGTGAATGTTCACCCTTAACAATAAGCTTGTACCCACCAATCCTGGATAATTCTATACCTGATTCAGGTCCTGAAAACTTTTGTTCAAGGCCATTCACTAGAATTTCTATATCGCTTGCTTTTAGCTTCAATGCTTTTTCAAGCTCTTTTATGTCAAGCGGCTTTGATGCGGTAAATAGCATAGCTTCAAGCTGCGCGCGTTTTTTTTCTTTTATGGCGATCATTTTAATTCCTCAATTTTATGTAGATTTTCTAATTTTGCCTCGTTCACCTTTATGTAGATTTCCTTGAACATTTCTGGTTGTTCACAAGTAATTTTTTCTCGCTGGCATAAATACAACATTGGTATAAACGCACTTATTATATCCTTTCTCTTCCAAGGTACTAAATCAGAGAACTTGATGACATTGTCTTTGACTATACGATCAAATATATCAGATATGCGCTTTTCTATATCTTCTTGTCTATCTATAAGTGTTTCAACTGCTCGCTTCATTCTGAAGGTTTTAGCTTCCTTTCTTTCCTTGAATTCCATTGCCTTATTAAGAGCAGTAAGAAGCTCATTTAGTGTAACCTTTCTTGTTGGTGTTCTTACTGAAGGTGCTTGAAGGCCAGGGATGTTGGATATATCAATAGGTTTTCCAGGTTCTTGAGACTCACTTTTCTGTTTTTCTTCTTCAAACAAGAGTTCACATTTCATACGTAGCAGGATTGCGGATATGATAATGAAACGAGCAGGTATCCTAAAGCTGAAAACATGCATCTGCTGCAGCCATTTAGTAAACGAGTCAGCGAGAGCTTTGATATCCAGATCTTTTGGGTCAAGACCTTCTTCTACTACAATATTTTCTAGTGCCTCTTGCCAATCGCTTCCAAGTACAATGGTCTGTATAAGTTTTGTTTCATCTACATGCTTTTCATCTACATGCTTTTCATCTACATCTCTATCTACATCTCTATCTACATGTTTTTCATCTACATCTCTATCTACATTTTTTTCATCTAAATTTTCCATCATTCAACCGCCTCATTATCTTTATCTTTTGGCATTTCAATAGCAAAAACTTTTGAAATACCCTCTTCACTACTTATACCAAATACTTTGTCAGCCTGAGAAATAGTCAGATCATTATGACTTATCACAATGAATTGATTTTGTTTTGAGTAAAGTTTTACCAGTAAAGCCACTTTATTTGTATTTGATTTATCCAGGGCAGCATCTACTTCGTCCAATACGTAGAAAGGTGATGCATAATGCTGCATAATCGCAAAAAGAAATGATAAACTTGTTAATGTTTTTTCGCCGCCGGACATAGAGTCTATATTTATCAT
>CAYMYT010000001.1:0-15266 GCA_964394755.1 uncultured archaeon | reverse complement strand
TCTTCTTTCCAGGAGGCGATGCTTCGATTACAAGACCAGATTCTATATTCTTTTCTTCTTCAAGACGAAGATTTCCTGTACCTGCTGTTAAGTCTACATAGATCCTGGAGAAGTTTTTGGATATCGAATCAAGAGTTTCCATAAATTTGTCATAGCGCTTCTTTTCAACATCTTTTATAATGTCTGTTATAGCAGTTTTTTCACTGAGCAATTTATCAAGTTTCTTTTTTAGTTCTTCATATTCAACAGTTACAGTGTCGTATTCTTCAATAGCACGCATATTAACAGGTCCCATAGAATTAATCTCGATCAGTATTTTTTTCACTTTTTCCTGAAGCTCTTCTGTAACAAGATCAAGATGTTCTGTTACATCCTTGAATTCTTCTATCTCTAGGATAAGACTATCATGAGAAGCATCGTGTTTTGCTTTATCGATGCGGATTCTACTCATTTTACCCTGTAATTTCATTCTTTCCTCGAGTATACGCTTCCATTCAATTCTGAGATCACTAATTTTATCTTCTTCTTCTGTGAGTTCTTTTTTCAGTATACTGGATTTTTCATATTCCATGTTTGATTTGATAGTGAGCTCTTCCAATTCTTTTTCTAATACATCAATTTCTTTTTCGAGGTTTTGCAAATCACCTGACATCTTTGATCGATAGAAACCGCCTATTATTGCGCCTGAAAGCTCTTTTAGATCACCATCCATTGTAACAATACGAAAATCGTCTATGACTTTTGCGGTATCTATATTGTCCACAACTATGGTTTTCCCTAGAATGTACTGGACTGCTGGCATCATATATTTTTCAAATGAAATGAGATCTATTGCGTGGCCAATAATTTTTGTTTTTCCTTTGTACGTTTTTACCACACCTCTTATTCTGTCAAGGGGTAAGAATCTTGCTCTTCCTATCTTCTTTTCTCTCAAATGTTTTATGCATATTGCAGCTGTATCCTGACAGTCTACAACAATATCGCTACTATGGTTACCTATAGCTATTTCCAGTGGAACAGAATATTTTTTTTCCGTTCTTACAAGACTTGAAAATGTACCGTATACACCATGCATTTTCATATTTAATATTTCGCGTATAGCAGGCTTTTCTACAGGTTTGAGCATTTGAAGTCTATCCTTTTTTCTAAGGAGTTCTGCATGTTTTGCATCGACTTGGCGAAGCATCAAATATCTTTTGTCATCTTCGAGATCTTTTCTATTAGACTTCATCTTACCTTCGTATGCTTCGATCTGCTTTTCCATAGAACTAAATTCTTTAGTATGTTGTGCGAATGTTTCTTCCAGGTTTTTTATTTCCTGTTCATATCCATCTATAATAATCTTTACATCAGCAAGTCTTTTCCGCACAAGAGAAGACTTTGCAATACGAAGTTCATCGCTCAGGGTTTTGTATCGCTTTGCAATTTCTCTATCGCGCTTGAATCGTTCTGAAATTCTTTGCTTTTCTGCAAGTACTATTGTATTTTCATGAACACGTAGATCAACTCGTTCCAGTTCGCGCATAGCCTTCTGGCGTTTTTCATCAAATTCAGTTATTCCTGATATATCATCAACTATAGTTCTTCGTTCGTTTGTGCTCATTTCTATGATTTTTGTGACGTCACCTTGCATAATTATATTGTATCCTTCTGGTGAGAGGCATGCATTTGTAAGAAGATCTAGTACCTTTGCTCGGGTTACGTTGCGGCCATCTAATTTGTACATGCTTAAGCCAGATCTGTTAACCCTTCTGGTTATTTTTATTTCTTTTTCGTAACCTTTCAATGTTCCATCGTTTTCTATATAGAGGGTAACTTCACAATATTCTGCTGCTTTACGATTCTTTCCACCATTGAATAATAGATTTTGGAGTTTCTGAGCTCTGATGGAGCGGGCAGAACTTGTGCCTAGGACGAATGTGAGGGCATCTACGATATTCGACTTACCACTGCCATTTGCACCACATACAACGTTGAAGCCTACTGGAAATGGTATCATAGTTTTGTTTGCAAATGACTTGAATCCTTGCATTACAATTCTGTTTAGTCGTATCATAGTATCACTTACATATTTTTTACAGATTCGTTGTGTCTAAATAATTATAATGAATCTAATAAAATAATATAATACTCCATATTATAATTAGATAAGATTTTATGGATACTATAGTCTAGTCATCCTTTTCACATATTCAGCTATACTACACTAATCTATTCAGTTCTATCGCAACATTCTTCTGATCGTGTTCAGTGAATTCGTTTGTGATAAATGTACCTTTCCAAGAGTTCAGGAAAAGAGTATTCTTGATGTCTGGTATTATCTTCTGCTCCAGATTTCTCGTGAAAATTGTAGGATCATTCAGTGCAGACAAGCGCTTTTTGACGTCCTTAGGTACGCCATTCTTCCACACAAGCGTAGCTATGTCACGAGTATCGCTCCTGCGGCCTGACATGACTTTGAGCAGGAAAAAATCTGTGTATGAAGGAACAAATACCTGAAGCTGCATACTACTGACTTTTATCTTTGCTTTGTTGCTGCTTTCAAGGAATTTGTTATCAATATTGAATACATTATTCTCACGGCCAGCCACCTGGCCTTCCATGAAATCAAGACCCAATTTTGCCTTCTTGTTGCCAGCTTGAAGTATCTTGATCCATCTCATATAAGCATGCCCTTCTTTTTTCTCTATGGTTTCCAAGCTTACTTTCGGAGGAGTCCATTTCTCGATCAGATGCAAACCTTCTTTCAACACAAAGTCACAATCTCTACTATATCGTGAAAACGGGACAAAGGCACGCAACGCATAGCCGCCTATAACTATTAGCTTTGGCTCTGTAAATCCTTTGCTTTTCTGTGAGAGATAACTTATGAGCTCTGCTATCTCCTGCTCGCGCTTGTCCATGATATCTATGCTACTCAAATTCTAACACCTTCTCTACTGCCTCGTCTAATTCCTGCTTCACGAAATTATTCTTTATCGTGATTTTTCTTACATTAAACTTGAACCCTGTTTTGTTCAACTGATACGCAGCATATTCTATAGCCTGCTTGGCACGTACATTTGTGCCTGACACCCTTACCCAGTAAGAGCGCTCTATTAATTTCTGCCAGTTTATCCTGTTCTTATTCACAACCAAAACAGCCATAGCATCGGCAAATGCCCATTTACTGATGCATTCTATGATAGTTTCTGCAGGCCCCTCAACAGCCAATTTTTTTATTTTCTCGAATTTCAATTTGCGCGCATCTCTGTTATATTCCACAGTCAATTGCCATCCCTTTTTTTTGGCAAATGCTTCCAAAGCCTTCTTGAAAGATATGCTATCAACAACAACATTCAAGCTTTCCCTGTGGATAAAATCGTTATTCCAGAACGATGCTGCGCTCTGGCTTACAATGGCCTTAAAGTTCTGATCCTGCTGCAAGAACTCTAACACATTGGCTTCTTTTTTAGGTTTTATGTAATACCAGCCCCACACGTCTTTTTCTATCAAACCCTGCTTTACCAACTTTGCCAAATACTCCTTGGCATTTTTGTTAATTCTTTTTGCAGAACTTACTCTAACCAAACTACCCTCATGCTTCTTCACTGCATCATAAAATTTCTTCAAGTAAGCTTGCATTTATAGTTCACCTTTTGCTATCATTTGGCAAAGTAACTATTTAAAGTCGTCCAAATTCTTGGACTCCTACTAGCTAACCAAATAGTATGTCTTGAATATTTTTGGTTAGCTATAAAGCTTAGTTCACCTTTTCGTATATTTTGGCAAAAGATGCCTGGGCGTCGATGCGCACTACTGGCGCTGGCTCGCGCAATCGTATGACGGCTTCCGTCCAGTTGTTCGGGGTTCCAACCTCAGAAAAGAAAATTGTGGTAGATAAGGTTTCAAGCAATAGCCAGAAATGGTAAAGTATTAATCAATTTAAATAAGTTTTGAAATTATTATGAATTCATGGAAGAACACGATGTTATTATTCTAGGCGGAGGACCTGCAGGTTCTATTGCAGCAATGTATCTTGCAAAAGCTGGTAAAGATGTATTGCTTATAGATAAAAAAACGTTTCCAAGGGATAAGGTATGCGGTGATGCACAAGGGAGGAAGGCTGCACGCATCATAAAGGATCTCGGAATTTATCAAGATTATGAGAAGATCCCTGGTCAGAAAATATATGGTATAACTTTGAGTTCACCAGATGGAACCATGGTAGATTTTGATGTAGAAAAAAGAGATAAGCCAGCACCTGGTTATTGTCATACTAGAATGGTTTTCGACGATTTTCTTTTCAAGAATGCAGAGAAAATAGTGAAGATACAATATTCAACTATTAGTGATGTAATAATAGAGGATGGGTTTTGTAAGGGTTTGATCGATACAAACGGAAAGCAGTACAGAGCAAAATTAGTTCTTGCTGCTGATGGAGCTGTAAGCATTGTTGCACGAAAATTTGATCTTGATAAAAATCCTACTGAACACCATATTGCAGCTATAAGGGCCTATTACAAAGATGTAAAGGGATTGACAGATCGCATCGAGATACATATGGTAAAGGATCTTATACCAGGTTATTTTTGGATATTTCCTTTACCTAATAAAGGAGCAAATGTTGGATTAGGTATGATTATAAAGGATATGAAAAAGGGTATGAGCCTCAAGCAAGCACTTCTTGATCAGATAAAAGACAATCCACTTTTTGCAGAAAGATTCAAAGATGCAGAACTTGTTGGTGATATTATGGGCTGGAACCTTCCTATTGCAAGCTATCATAGAAAATGCTACGGAGACGGCTTTCTGCTTCTTGGAGATGCAGCTAGCTTAATAGATCCTTTGAGTGGGGAGGGTGTAGGTAATGCTATGATATCAGGACAGATTGCTGCAAAAGTTGCGATAGATGCTATAGAAAAGAATGATTTTAGTGAAGAATTTTTGGAGATTTATGATAAACTTTTGTGGGAAGTTATAGGTGATGAGATAAAGTCTAATTACAGGCTTCAAAAATTAGGAAAGAGATTCCCATATCTTATCGATAAGCTTCTTATCAAGGCTAAAAACGATGAGAGTTTTAGGGCTAAGGTTGAGAGTATGCTTCCTTATACAGGCGGTAGAAAAGAGATGGGAACTGCTGAATTCTTGGATTCACTAAAGGAGTAAATTGTGTAATATGAAAATAGTATCCTCAGAAGCAATACTTACTCAAGTTGATGATAGAATACTCAAAGAGCGCATTAAAAAATCCTATCGTTTACCTGAAATAGATAAAAATCTTAGGAAGAGACGCACGCATAGCGAAGCTAAACTTTTAAGGGAAGCAGCAAGGGCAGGCACTAATGTACCTCGTGTTATAAATGAATCAGAATATTCGTTAGAATTGGAGTTTATACATGGAGAGATGGTTAGCAGCATCTTAAACGAGAACGAAAATGATATTGAAATATCACATGTTGTTCAAATAGCAACACAAATAGCCGAGTCTATTGCAATTATGCATAACTACGACATAATTCATGGGGATCTTACAACAGCTAATATGATTTTTTCAGATGGGAAAGTCTATATGATAGATTTTGGCCTTGGATTCTTCAGTAAAAGAATTGAAGATAAGTCTATGGATTTGCATATGATTCATAATGTAATAAAGGCAATCCATCCTGAATTCCTAGAGGTAATATGGGATACTATTTTAAAAGTTTACCAAGATAAGAATTCAGAAGGAAAGATGGTTATTAAATCCTTGCGAGATATTGAAGAACGTGGTAGATATGTCAAAAGGACTAAACTATCAAGATCGAAAAGTAAAGTAATAGAGGTTTAGAATAATATGGCACGAATGCATTCACGTAAGCATGGTAAGCACGGTTCAAAGAAACCAGTTAAGAAAATGAACCCAGAGCATTTAATATATGATGCTGATGAAACCAAGGAGCTTGTAAAAAAGCTTTCCAAAAATTTAACTCCAGCTGAGGTAGGACTCAAATTGAGGGATCAATATGGTATACCTGATGTGCGTATTCTTGGTTTAAGAATTGGAAAGATTATACAAAAGGAGATGCCAGAGGACATTTACAATTTAATAAAAAAGGCTGTCAAGATTCATGGACACTTGCAGGCAAATAA
Source organism: uncultured archaeon (assembly GCA_964394755.1). GTDB lineage: Archaea > Aenigmatarchaeota > Aenigmatarchaeia > GW2011-AR5 > GW2011-AR5 > CAYMYT01. The sequence continues at coordinate 9,152 of CAYMYT010000001.1, read as the reverse complement.
GAAGGATGCAGGATCTATCCATGCACTGCAGTTGGTTGAATCCAAAGTGCGCAGGCTTGGAAAATACTATACAAGGACAGGCAAATTACCAAAGGACTGGAAGTATAGCATTGATAGAGCAAAATTGATAGTGAAGTAGAATATATTCTTTTGTGTAAATTAACTGCTATATATAAAGGATTTAAGCTAAATATTCTTAGGTTTATAACTAACCAAGTAAAGATTCAAGACATGTTACTTGGTTAGCTAGTAGGAGTCCAATAAAAATCATCTTGAACATGCTTCAAATATATAAGCATGTTCGAGATCACGTATTCCTAAGAAATATTAGGAATACATGATATCCGGATTCTTTTATTGGACGACTATAAAAGGTGTTTACAATGAAAAAGGAAGAGATAAGCGGTCTTACAGCTGTTTATAGAAAGGTCAAAGAAGGCTATATTGCTTATGTAGAGGAAATACCAGGAGTAAATACTCAAGGCGATAACTTAAAAGAAGCTAAAGAAAATCTGCTTGATGCGCTAAGACTAGTTCTAGAGATTAACCGCGAAATGGCGGAAAAAGAGATTTCTGGACAAGACGTATTAAAAGAAAAGATCTCAATAAATCTGTAATGAAGCGCAGAGATCTGGTAACGCATCTGAAATCTAATGATTGCATATTGTTAAGAGAAGGTGGAAGGCACACAATTTTCTACAATCCAAACGCAAAAAGAACAACGTCTGTACCTAGACATACAGAAATCAACGATTTTCTTGCTAAGAAAATATGTAAAGACTTGGGAATTATAGAACCGAAATCATGATCCTTGTGAAGAACCACTGATCGGAGACCAGTGGCATCTTGAAGCTGGCTAATGACACTGGTAACAACAATGGTTCTTAACATCTCGCACACCACTAGTCAAAGACTAGTGGTAATGCAAGATATATAAATTTCAGTATTTTTATTAACCGTATGGAAGAAAATCGGATTACTACAATGAAAGAAGCACAGAAATTACTCAAATTATTTGTAGAACGTAATAACTGGAAAGATGTTCCAAATGTTGATAAATTCGATCATCTGCATGAAGAACTTATTGAAATGTCTCAGCATTTGAGATATAAATCAGAAGAAGAACGAAAAAAATTTGTTGAAGAAAATAAGCATATTTTCATTGATGGTATAGGTGATTTGTTTTTCGGGATGTGTCGCCTTGCGAATCAGCTTGGAGTAGATATCGAAGAAGCTTTTAGTATTGCTAAAGAAGAAATTCTTGCAAAATATAATCACAAAAATCCTGAAAATAATATTATTAAAAAAATGAAATCTGGCATAAGTTAAATCTTTTATCTATTTAGACTATAGTAAATGACAATACTATTTAGACTTAATATGTTGTCATTTGCTATACAGGAGCAGATATAAAAGTTCTAGATAGTTATGTCTGCGACTGTAATTCTTTTGTGAAGTGACAAGTTTTGGGGCGGTCAGATGCAAACAAAAGAGGTTGTAGATTATTATTCTAAGGAAGGTATAGCTGAGCAAATATTCAGGATGGCAAAGGATAGAGAAGTGGCTGGTGTTTACCATGATGGTAGATATGGGCAACGGCCGAATATATTGCAGTTCAAAAATGAAGTTGTAGAAATGGCTAAATCAGGGATTACAAGTTTTCACTATTCTGTAGAAAGGTGGTCTAATCCTATGATTTTGAGGCCTGAAAATTACTCGAAGCTAAGGATAGGATGGGACCTAATTATTGATATCGATAGTAAGCTTGGTATTGAGGAAGCAAAGTATACAGCATTACTAATATGCAATCTTTTTCAGAGGTACAGCATAAAGAAGTATGGAATAAAGTTTTCTGGAAGGCGCGGTTTTCACATATGTTTACCATGGGAGAGCTTTCCTTCAGAGGTCGACTATAAGATATTAGCAGGGCTTTATCCTGATATACCAAGAATTCTTGCATCCTTTATTCGTGATCAAATAAAGGATGAACTCATCAAAGAACTTATGAAAAATGAGCAAGTACGTGTTGCAGTTGACAGTGGTAATGATGAAAATAACTTTAATCCATACACCTTTGTAGAAGTTGAAAAAAATTGGGGAATGAGGCATATGTTCAGGGCTCCGTATTCATTCAATGAAAAGACTTGGTTGGTATCTCTTCCAATAGCATTACAGGAACTTTCTTCGTTTTCTGTAGAAATGGCTCAACCTGATATAGTAGAAGCAAAGCAAGACTTTCTAATATATGAGGAGAATCAGGCAGAAAGTTTATTGACTGAGGCAATGGATTGGTATGCACTACATACAGAAGAGAAAAAAAAGAAAATAGGCAAACCAATAGGACTAGAAGGCAAGATAGCAGAAAAAGATTTTCCACCATGTATAAAACTTATACTACAGGGGTTGACTGATGCTAGAAAAAGGAGTATGTTCACACTAATCAATTTTTTACGTACTATGAACTGGACATCTGAAGAAATAGAGGAAAGGCTGCTACAATGGAATACACTAAATAAACCACCTCTTGCAAGAAGCCTTGTTCTTAGTCAACTAAGATATAGTCAAAGTAAGCGATTAAATTGTGCAAATTGCGACTCTGCCCAATATTTTGTTGATACAGAACTTTGCAGACCTGATAGTATATGTAAGGGTGGAACAAATAATATAACAATTGTTAATCCTTCAAACTATCCTAAGAGAAAGCTTGGATCTGGAAAAAAGGGCCTTGGCCTCTATAAATGCATTGATTGTGGCAGTGGTTTCAAGAACATGCTTTCACTAAAGATGCATAAAGGAAGGACGCACTAAGATAAAAGTGCAGAACTACTCGGACCTAGGTATGGTGTCAGTGAAAATCCTTCTTGTTTACACCTTTGTGCTAATTTTTTTAAATCATATTGCGGAGTTAACATATTGCTAACCATTCTATCAAACATTTCTTTTTGTTCAGGCACATTATCAAGTATGTCAAAAGTAATTTTTGCACGGTCTCCATAGGTAGCGTGCGAATGCAATTGTTTTGCAAATCCTTGTCTTACTAAGTTGGAATTTCTCAAATATTCTGTTACTAAAGGCTCATTCAGCATTTCTTTGTAGCTTTTTCTTGAAGATTCATCAAATCTTATCACACTTCCTTGACCATCGTATCTATTTACGGTATCTATGATAGCAACTGCATAAGGCTTTGCAAGCAATTCAACATCGCTTTCTTTTAGACTCAGGTCTTTTTTATGTTTATTTATTTCTGACACAAATGTAGCATAATTATAGATACCGTTATCAGAAAGTCCTTGTAAATCGAAGTTTGAATTTTTACCATTGTTTCTATAGAATATTTCAAATCCTTTTGGTACGTGGTCGAGATCAAGGTCTTCGAAATTATTAACTAGTACGTCATTAACTATACCGTAAGCAGCACCTTGGTTCATACAAGTATACATATCTGGTAGCTCTTCCCAAAAGCGGCCGTTATGTAAGCGCTTTTGCAAATCTTTATCTACAGCACCATAGAACATTGAGTCCTGTTTTTGTAATTCTCTATATAAAATGCTGTGACCTTTGTATGTACCAGGACAGTGTGTTTCAAAAGGAATCAGCAGTGCTGTGTTAGCACATATATCAAGAAGTTTTTGCAATTCTCCATGTGTAAATTTTTGTCTTGCCCAATTTCTTGTATCTTTTCGTACTTGTAGGGATTGTCTAGCTAAAGGATTATCAGAACCATCTATTGCACGCAAAACACTCCAGTATCCTCCAGTTTCAAGATCACGAAAGAAGTGATCCAATTCATCGTAATCTGATCCTTGGTGATTGTTGATATATTCTTGCCTGAAAGATTTTGCATTTCTAATAATTTTTTGACGGTTGGTATCTAAATAAGAATCAGAATCAGGAAGTAGGTTTATGATAAATTCATTCATGTTTAATCAATAGCCCAAAGTTTTATATAGCCTTCAGGAATCTACTGCTGCGATAATATAGAATAGTCAGACTTTTAAAGAATAAGATTTTACATTCTTAATGATAACATTCGAGAAAATACGCGACCTTGAACGAACTGAGCGAGACGCTAAAGGCCTTCAAAAACTGCCTGATAATTTTGTGGCAGATCTTCAAGAATATTTGCATAAAAAAGAAAAAAGTCCTGATCTTGATAGTGTAACGCTTTCTGTGAGCAGACTTTTTGAGATGCGCTTAAGGAAGATTACTGAGGCATCTGTATACAAAGCGAGCACAAATCAGAATGTTTCTAATACAATACAACAGGAAGATCAAATATTGACAGGTTTTGTTGAAATGCTGCGGAATTTTCATAAGACAATATTTACTCCGGTTGAAACAATTGTTCCAGTAGAAAAAGAAAATGAAGAAATGCAGATAAAGCCTCAGGAGAAAATAGAAGAAATAAGTGAACCAAAACAAATAGAGGAACCAAAAGAATTAGTTCCTACAAATTTACCTTCTCCAATTTTACCAAAAATCATAGAAACACCGAAAAACTCAACTAAACTTTACCGTGTAGTAAAAGACCTACCAGCATTTGTAGGGCCTGATCTAAAGGTTTATGAGCTTAAAGAAGGAGATATAATCGACATACCACAACCTTTAATTGATTTACTTCTTAAGGAAGGAGTAGTAGTTTCTGAGTCAGAACCTAGATGAAGGAATGCGCTCAATCTTTTTCTCGAATTCTTTCTACAATAAATCCTTTATGATTGATTGGTATAATTTTAACATTTTCACCTTCTTTTAGCTTTAAGTGTGAAGCTAAATCAGATGGCACCCTTATGACCAAACCTTTACCTGAAGTTGCTACTGTACGTTCAAAGCCGAAAGAATGTATTTTTAGTTCTTTTGTCCTACTTTCCATCTCATTGATTATTTTTTCAGTGAAAAATAGATTTCCACAACCATCACACTGGTAAGCTGGTATATTATACAAAGGAAAATTTTTTACATACTCATACCTATCTAAAATAACCTTTTTCATTTGTTCACTACATTTTGTGCAAATTACTTTCATATCACATCTCTCTTCTCAAAGGATAGCATGTTACTATTCTTTTTTTTGAATTTCTGTAAGTCCATATCACCACAATTTTCCTATGTTTTTGAATAAGTACATTGCCGTATCGTTTTTTATCTTTTACAAAGATCTCAAATTCTTTTTTACCGTCAGTCAATGCAGCCGTAATCTCATCTTTATTTATGGTGTGCTGCTCCATACTGTTTCTTGCATGTGGTGATATAACTATCATCACTTAATATTAAGTTAAAGTCACTTAAATACTTAAAGATGCTCTATGGTGATAATAGAACCATTATATAGCAAACCAAGTAAAGATTCAGGGCATTTTACTTGGTTTGCTAGCAGGAGTCCAACAAAAACTATACTGGATTCTTTTGCTAGAAGAACTCAGTGAGTTCTTCTGCACCGAAGAAACTTTGTTCCTTCTTGTGTAAGTAGAACTTCTAGAAAGAAGTTCTACAGCACCGAATAATTTTACTCCAAAATCATTCTTGTGTTGGACGACTATAACTAAATTGCTTGTTTGCTTCCATAGTAAGAGTATTAAAACCTAATGAGTAAGTAAAAATTCATAAGAAGAATCAAGGACTTGAAGCTTCTAGTTAAGGGATGTGAAGAGATGAAAATAAAGAAAGTACAACGCCGTTATTGTCCGTTTTGTAAAATGCATACAGAACATACAGTTGAAGAGGCAAAGCGCCGTCCTAGAAGAACAATGGCTAAAGGGCAGAGGCGCTTTTTAAGGAAAATGCTGGGTTATGGAAGCTTTCCAAAAGAAAATCCAAAAGGCAGGGAAAAACCTACTCGTAAGACTGATTTCCGTTATGTATGTAGCAAATGCAAGAAAAAGCACAGTATAGGTACTGGATATCGTATAAAAAAAATAGAATTCATAAAGTAAAATACGAATTGAAGTGAACGTAATATGAGTGCGATTATCGATATATTTCTATTTTCAATAGTAATATCTTTTTTGCTCGTTCTTTGCAACAAGATTTTGATACCACAGGATAAGGCAAAAGAGATAAAATCCAGGATTCAAGAACTTGGGGAAAAGATGAAGACTGATAAGGAGAATAAGAACATTTTTTCAGAAGTTATGAAAGAGAATCACAATTTAATGAAGCTTTCAATGCGTTCTATGCTATTGTCGATGGTTGTTGTTATTTTGCTGATAGGTCATATATCATCTGTTTATGGGGACAAAACTATAGATGTTGCTGGTGCTAAAGTAGAAATTGATGGATCCTTGCATGATATTCGTAATGATCAGAATGTAATTACTATAGATGGTAAAAATTGTAATATGCCATGCGAAGAAAAAATAGGTAGTTCTTTCTGGACTATACATAATACTGGCAATAACATAAAACTTGAAAGGATAACTGCGAAACTGCCTGTGGCTTTGCCTATAGTAGGTACAGATCTTAGTTGGCTTTGGTGGTACTTCATAACATATTTACCATTCTTCTATCTTTTCAGGAAACTCATGAAGGTTTATATATGATCAGATCTTCAGAAGCCGCTGAGTCTTCTGCAGATAATCATAGGTGGCTTGTAAAGAGTGATGACGTTTCTGTATTTGGAAAATATCCAGGCAGCAGAAGTGTTGAAGATTTGTTGAATAATGGTATTATTATTCTTGATAAGTGGTGCGGTCCTACTTCGCATGATATATCTGGAACTATAAAGAAAATATTGGGCATCACAAAAAGCGGGCATGTTGGAACTTTGGATCCGATGGTTTCAGGTGTGCTCCCAATATTGTTAGGAAATGCATGCAAGGTCACTTCTGTAATGCAAAATATTGATAAAGAATATGTTGGTATTGCTCATCTGCATAAAGATGTTGATCAGGATCTTAATATTCCCATAAAAAAATTTGTAGGTCTAATATCGCAGATGCCTCCTGTTCGTTCTGCAGTTGCTCGCAAGGAACGATTAAGAAGAGTTTACTCGTTTGATATTCTTGACAGATCTGGAAAAGATTTTGTTTTTAGGATACATTGTGATGCTGGAACATATATCAGAAAAATAATATCTGACCTAGGCAAAGAATTGGGAGGTGCTCATATGAGTGAATTGAGAAGAATAAGAGCAGGAAGATTTAGATCGGAGCATTGTGTAAAGATTCAGGATGTTGTAAAAGCTTATGCAGATTGGAAAGAATGTGGAGACGATAGAATAAGAGAAATGATTTTGCCTGTTGAAGCTGCTATAGAACATATTGGAAAAATAATAGTGAAGGATTCTGCTGTCTACTCAATAGCACATGGACTTCCATTGTATACAGGTGGTATATGCAGAGTAGAGGATGGTATAAATCCAAATAATGATGTTGCTATCCTCACATTGACAGGAGAGCTAGTTGCATTAGGTTCTGCAAAGATGACAAGCAAAGAAATGCTCCGACGAAAAGGAATGGCTGCAAAGGTAAATAAAGTAGTAATGATCGGTTCTTATCCAAAAATTAAAGAATAAAAACATTCTCGTATACTTTAATGTATGCTTTCAAAACAACTTCTTGACATACTTGCATGCCCTAAATGCAAGGGTGACATAAAATATAATAAAATAAAGAACAATCTCACATGCGGCAAATGCAGACTAATATACAAGGTATTGGATGGAGATATTCCTGATATGCTTATTGAGGACGCTGAGAAATTCTAGCTACTATTAATATATTCAAATGTTCTTGTTCTTTGGAAGAAGGATCTTATCTTCTTATAAAATATTAGGAAGATCTGATATAGAGATGCCGAGATGGCAGAACTTGGCCAAAGGATATGATACGGTCAATGCGCAAGCCTGGAAACAGGCAAGAAAGCTTGTGTCCTCACGGACTTGGGAGTTCAAATCTCCCTCTCGGCGCTTTATAGTTTACACTAAGTTTATCAACGTCTATCCTCAGAAAACATAGCGTATTCAAGATAACGTTTTAATCTCCAGTATACATAATTAGATTATGACATTCATCTATTTGCTTGCCAGCATCGCACTTATTCTGATAGCTGGAAAGATTTTCGGAGAGATTGCAAGTCGCTTTCGTGTTTCTCCATTTGTAGGAGAGATGCTAGCAGGCATATTATTTGGTCCATTATTAGGTATTATAATTCCTTCTAGTGATCTTCAACAGATAGCTGGTTTTGGTGCGATATTTCTATTCTTTTTGATAGGTCTATCAATGCGTTTCGATGACTTCAAAGGAAATGTTTATCCAAGCAGCATAATAGCACTTGTAGGTGTACTATTATCATTTGTTTTTGGTTTTGGCATCGGCATCTTTGCAGGTGTAGGTCAAGCAAGTCTGATAGCACCAATAATTTTAGGTCTTGCTCTAATTTCCACGAGTATACCAATAAGTTTACAATCGATGATGGATATAGGCGAGTTGCAATCAAAAGCTTCGAAAATGATGCGTTCAGTATATATAGCTGATAGCGCTGTTGCACTTATGGCTATTGCAGTACTTAGTAGCTGGTTCGCTCTTGGTGGTGTGCGTATATGGGACATTGTTGCGATATTTTTTGCAGTTCTTGGACTCTTTGTAATAATTACATCATTTGGGTCGAAGCTTGTTGGGCGTGCAATGCAAATTTTTCGGACACTTCATGATGAAAATATTTTGTTTTCGCTGTCGCTGGTAATAGCTTTTCTTGTTGCAGCTGGTAGTGAATATATAGGACTGGCAGGAATAGCAGGAGCATTTCTAGCAGGTATGGCAATGTCAAGAACAGATTTGACACAGTCAGTAATAGTTCCTAAGGTAAAGATAATAGGGCACGGATTTTTCATTCCGTTATTTTTTGCATATTCAGCTTTACTAATGGATATCAACGCTTTGTTTAATCTGCAGACAATTACGATTATTGTATTGCTTGTAATATTCGGAATTGGTGCAAAGTATGTTGCCTGCAATTATATGTCGCGTCACTTCGGATTTCGTCCTAATGAAAGACGTATGTTAGGTTTCGGTATGATACCACGTGGAGAATATTCAATAATTATAGCACAAATTGCACTTGCAGCAGGTGCTATAACATCTTTACTATATAGCTCTATTTTATTTTTTGTTCTGATAGTAGCAATATTGATGCCACTTATCATGAAGATTAAGTGA